>NZ_JBFAMT010000006.1:0-248553 GCF_040656635.1 Actinosynnema sp. NPDC049800
GGCCTGGCGGGACGCTCTTCCCCGCCGGGCCTGCCGGCTTCGGCCTGCCTGGAGTGCCCGTAAGGGCCCCATGTCAAATCGAGCCGGACCCAACCCGAGCAGTCACACCGAACGGGCCTTGACCTGAGCGAGCAGTCACCGAACGGGACTCAACCCGCCCCACCCTCAACCACCGAGCGGAACTCGAACTTCACCACCCCTCTCCGCGCCTTCACCGCGCCCCCACCAACAACTTGTCCACCAACGTCGCGATCTGATCCGCCACCTGCCGCCGATCGAACAGCAGCTCCACCCGCCGCCGCCCGTGCGCACCCTCCAGGTCAGCCGCCGACGGATCGGCCAGCCGCACGGCCACCGCCTCCGCCAACCCCTCGACGTCACCGGCCGGCAGCACCGCTCCCGCCTCCCCGACGCTCTGCCGCACCCCGCTGACGTCGAACGCCACCACGGACCGCCCGCACGCCATCGCCTCCAACGGCACCAACGCCATGCCCTCGGCCCGCGACGGCAGCACGACCACATCCGCGGCGGCGTAGAACTCCGCGACCGAATCGTCGTGCCCCCACCACCACACGGACTCGTCCTCGCACGCCGTCCGCCATCTCTCCGCCATCGGGCCGTCCCCGACCAGCACGAGCAGCGCGTCCGGCACCTGCTCCCGCACCACCGGCCACGCCGCGAGCAACTGGTCCTGCCCCTTGTACGGCACCAGCCTCCCCACGCACACCGCCGTCGGCACGTCCGGCAGCCCCAACCGCCGCCGCGCGGCCGCCCGGTCGCCCGGTCGGAACCGCTCGACGTCCACGCCGTTGCACACGACCTCCGCCGGCCCCCGCACGCCGACCGCACGCCCGGCGGCCAACTCGTCGTCGCTCACGCACACCAACTGGTGCGTCCACCGCGCACCGACCCGTTCCCAGATCCGGGCCGCCCACGCCACCACCCCGCCGGCGCTCTGGAACGACCACATGTGCGGCTGGAACAACGTCGGCCGCCGCCCGCGCACCACCAGCCGCCCGACCAACCCGGCCTTGGAGCTGTGCAGGTGCACGACATCCGCCTCCAGGCCGCGCAACACGCGCCGGAGTCGCACCGCCTCCCCCACCGTCCCGATCCCCGGCTGCCGACGGGCCCGCCACGCCCGCACACCCACGCCCAGCCCGCGCGCCCGTTCGGCGAGCGGCCCCGGCGGGGACACGACGGTCACCGACCACCCGAGGTCCCGTTGCGCACGGGCCAGTTCCAGCACCACCGCCGCCACACCCGCCGTGACGGGTTGGCTCACGTGCACGACCCTCACCGGCGCACCACCTCCCGGTTCGCGCCCAGCACGACCACGACGCACACCACCGCCAACACGACTCCCTCGCCCAACGCGGCCACCACGGAACCGGGTGGCCCGAACACGTCACCGACTCCGAACGCCACCGCCGCGCAACACCCGGCCGCCGCGACCACCCCGGCGACGCCGCGCGCCACCGAGGCCAACGGCGGGCCGATCCCCCGCCGCGCCAACGCCCACCACGTGCACGGCACCACCAGCCACGCCGCCGCGACCTGCACCAGCGCGACCGCCACCACCCCGTGCCGGGTGAAGACCACCAGCCCGCCGACCAGCAGCACGAGGTGGCTCACCTCCAGCGCCAGGTAGCGACGCGCGTGCCCGGCGGCCTTGAGCACCTGGTACCACAGGTGCAGCAGGCTGATCCCCAAGCCGTACAGGCACAACAGGGTCAGCGGCACGGCCGCCTCCGCCCACCTCGCCCCGAAGACCACGACCCGGTCGGCCAACGCCGCCGTCACCGCGTACAGGCCGCCGGTCACCACCAGCACGGCCGACGTGAACCGCCCGACCACGGCGGACAGCCCTTCACCGGCGCGGATCAGCTTGGCGCACAACGGCAGCACCACGCCGCCCAGCACCACCGCCACCAGGATGTACGGCACCCACGCGATCCGGTAGGCCAACGAGTACACACCGACCGCCTCCGGCCCGTGCACCCTGGCGATCGCCAGGTAGTCCACGTTGATCAGCAGCACGGCCACCAGCGCGCCGGGCCCGACCACCGCGATCCAGCGCGTCGCCTCACCCGCCGCGCCCGCGTCCCACACCGGCCGGACCCGCACTCCGACGACCACACCGAGCACGGGCTGCGCCACCGCCGTGCACAGCAACCCGACGACCAGCGAGTACGGTCCAGCGCCGGTCACCGCCAGCACCACCGCGACCACCGCGCCGAGCACCGCGCCGCCCGCGTCCGGCAGCAGCCGACGGCGGAAGTCCAGGTCCCGGTGCAGCAGCCCCATCTGCACCCCGGCCACCGCCGAGAACGGCAGGCTCACCGCCGCGAGCCGCACCAGCGGCGCGACCGACGGGGCGTCCAGCGCGTGCGCGATCCCGTCGGCCGCGAGCACCAGCGCTAACGCCAGCACCACCCCCGTGCCCGCGCTGAGCACGAGCAACGTGCCCGCCACCCGGCGCGGGTCGCGGTCGGTGCGGCTGACCACGTCGTACACGCCCATCGACTGGACGACCTGGCCGATGTTGACCAGCGCGACGGCCAGCGCCACCAGCCCGAGCCCTTCCTCGGTGAGGAACGCGGCCAGCACCAGCGTGACGGCCATCTGGCTGCCCTTGCTGAGGAGGTTGACCAGGAACAACCAGAGCGACCCCCGCACCGCCCGCCGCCCGACCGACCCCGCCGCCTCACCCGACCTCGGCGCCTGACCCGGACCCGACACCCAACCGGACGCCACCTCCGAACCAGGCACCACACCCGAACTCGACACCACCTCCGAACCTGCCCCCGACCCTGACCTCGACCCCGCCCCCAAACCCAAACCCGGGCCCAACCCCGGACCCGACCCCGGGCCCAACCCCGGACCCGACCCCGACCCCGCCTCCGAATCGGGCGTCACGTCCGAACCGTGCCCACGGCCGAACACCGGCGGGTCGCCGCGAACACCGCCGCCAGCACCCACGCGACCACGACGGCCACACCGTCGACCGTCACGTCCACCCGCGCGCCCGTCACCGCCCGGATCGCCAGGCTGACGAAGTGCAAGTGCGCGAACGGGACCAGCAGCAGCACCACCGACAGCCCGAGCCGCCAGTCCCGCTCACACCGACCCCGCCACAGCACGACGCCCACCGCCACCAACGACGGCACCGCGATCAGCACGTCACCCGGCTGGTGCACCATGGCCGCCACCACCGCGAGGCACGTGAGCAGGTCCGCCGCGGCGGGCTGTCCCATCCGGTCCAGTCGCCGCACCAGCACCGCGCTCACCACCAGCACACCCACCAGCGCGACCGGTTCCGCGCCGCCGGGCAGCCAGCCCGTGACCCGGTACAGCACCGCCGCGAGGTCGATCCGCTGCGCCGTCATGGAGTCCACCGCGCCGTACGCCGTCTCACCGGCGTGCGCCAGGTTCGCCGCGATCACGTCCAGGAACGGCCCGACGCCACCTCCCCGCACCACCAGCGGCACCACCACGACCATGCTCGCCACCGCCGCGACCGCCGTCCCGGTCACCGCCACCCGCTGCGACCCGCGCACGAACAGCAGCACCGCCAGCGGCAGGCCGAACTGCGGCTTGAGCCACGCCAGCGCCAACGCGACCGCCGCCCACCTCGGCGCGTCCCGCCGGGCCAGCAACGCGCCCGCCGCGCCGAGCGCGATCAGCGGGTTCACCTGGCCGACGTACAGCTGCGCCTTGCCCACCTGGCTGAGCACGAGCAGCGTCGCGATCACCCCCGTGCCCAGCGCCAGCGGCACGTGCGGGCGCAACCGGCCGGCCGCCAGCACCGCGAGCGCGACCAGCAGCACCAGCGACGCCAACGCGAACGCCACGGCGCCCACCCGGTACCCCGGCAGCGCGAACGGCGCGTGCAGCAGCAGGTGGTAGGGCTGGTAGAGGTTGAACGTCTGCCGCACCGGCCAGTGCTCGACCATCGTGGCCGGGTCGTACGGGTTGCCGCCCGCCAGGAACTCGCGGATCGGGAAGTACAGCGCGTCCCGGAAGTCCTGCATCCGCTCCTCGGGCCGGGTGGCCCAGGTCGGCAGCGGCACCTGCCACGACGGCCGCAGCGCACGCCACGACGCCACCGCCCCGACCAACACCACCAGCGCGGTGAGCACCCGCACCTTGTCCTTCGACGCAAGAGCTCTCAACGCCGCGGTCTTCACCACAGCCGCCTTCAGCGCCACGGTCTTCAGCACGTCACCACCGCCACCAGGGTCGCCGCGGCCGGCAACGCGCCGACCACGGTCGCCAGCTCGTCCTGCCGCCCACCGTGGGGCACGACCGCGATCACCGCGTCGCCGTCGGCGGGCTCGCCGGTCTTCTCCGGCAGCTCACCGGCCAGGGCCTCGGCGCGGTCGGCCAGCTCCGGGACCACCGCCACGACGCGCGCGGGCCGTGCCGACGCCTCGCACAGCAAGGCCAACCGCTGCGCCAAGTCGGGGTCGTCGTCGGGCAGCACGGCCACCGGCCGCCGCACGCCACCGGCGCTGAGCGCCGCGCGCACCTGGTCACGCGGCCGGGTCCGGCGCAGGTGGCCGACGGCGTGCGCGGCCAGGCCGGCCAGCACGCCGGCGATCAGCGCCAGGCCGTAGGCCAGCGGCCGGTCCGGGGCGACCTGCGTGGTCTCGGGCCGGTCGAGCAGGCGCAGCCGGGCGGCGGGCGCGAACAGGTCGGCATCCACCACGGTCTGCGCGATCCGGGTCGCGGCCTGCGCGGCCCGGTCGGCGCTGTCGGCCCGCACCGACAGCCGGGCCAGGCCGGAGGCCGGCACCAGCTCCACCGACACCCGGCCGGCCAGGTCGTCGATCGTGGTGCCCAGCTCGCCGGCCGGACCCCGCAGCACGGACGGGCTGCGCGACACCTCGACCAGCGCGGGCAGCGACAGCGCGACCACCTCGCCGAAGCTGGCCTCGGGCGGTTGGTCGGGATCGCCGACGGCCGGCACCGCGAGCACGCCGACTCGGCTCTCGTACTCCTTGCCCGCCACCTCCACCGCGACCACCACGGCGGTCGCGACCAGCAGCGCGATCGCGAGGCTGACCGCCAGCGGACGCTTCAGGACCGCGGGCACCTCCGGGACGCGCACGTCCCGCAACACGCTCAGACCCCTCATGACGCTCCGATCGCGGTGCGCAGCAGTTCGTCGTAGGACCGCATCAGCAGACGCGGGTCGTGCTCGCGCCGCACGGACGCACGGCCCGCCTCGGCCAGGTCGGCCCTGGCCCGCGGGTCGAACAGCAGTGACCGCAACGCCTCGGCCGTCGCGCCGGGATCGCGGCGCGGCACCACCACTCCCCCGCCACCGGCCAACGCCTGCCGCACGCCGTCCACATCGGTCGCCACCACGGGACGTCCGGCGGCCAGCGACTCCAGCACCGCGATCGGCATGCCCTCCCAGTCGCTGGTGAGCACGGTGACGTCGGCGGCGGCCAGCAGGTCGGGCACGTCGCAGCGGTTGCCCAGGAACCGCACCCGGTCCGCGACGCCCAGCTCGGCGGCGCGCACGCGCAGCACGTCGCGGAGGCTGCCGTCACCGGCCAGCCACAGCACCGCAACGCCGTCGAGCTTCGCCCACGCCTCCAGCAGCACGTCGTGCCGCTTCTGCGGTTCCAGCCGGGCCGGGCACAGCGCGACCGGCACGTCCGGCGCGACGCCGTGCACCGCCCGGACCGCGTTCCGGTCCACCCGTTCGGGTTGCGGGAACACCGCGTTCGGGATCACCACCGGGTCGGGCACGCCCGCCGCGCGCAGCCGGTCGGCCGTGGCGTCGGCGACCGCGACGACCGTGCGCGAGGTCCGCTTGAGGATGCGGGCCGCGCCGGTGTAGTCGGTCTCCGCGACGCCGTGGAACACGGTCAGCAGCGGCAGCTTCCCCGGCAGCACGGCCAGGCGCGCGACGAGGCTGGCCGACACGTTGTGCGCCAGCACGACCTGCGGCCGGAAGCTGCGGATCGCGGCCTTGGTGGCCGTGGTCGCGCGCAGCACGCCGGTCGCCCTGCGCCGGGCGACGGGCACGGTGAACGTCGGCACGCCGCACGCGCGCAACGCCTCGGCCCGGTGCCCGCCGCCGCTGGCCACGGCCGACTGCCAGCCGAACTGACCGCCCGACCTGGCCATCCCGGCGACGAGCGCTTCGGCGCCGCCGGTACCCATCTCACTGATCACGTGGAGCACACGCAACGTCGCTCGCTCTCCTCAGACGCAGGTCGGCCGCGGCCACGACCGCGACCAGCGACCACAACGGCAGGTAGTACTGCTGGGACAGGAAGGTCGAGGCGACCACGACCGCGATCAGGGACGCTTGGACGGCGACGATCGGCAGCGGGTCGTCGGTGGTGCGGCGCACCCGTGCGCACGTGACCGCGGTGAACACCAGCAGCCCGGCGAACAGCGCGAAACCGGGCGCCCCGAGTTCGGCGGCGATCTCCAGGTACATGTTGTGCGCCACCGGGGTCTGCTCGTCGATCTCGGCGTTGTTCGAGGCAGCGGGGTAGCCCTCGCGGAACCCGCCCGGCCCCACGCCGAGCGTGGGGTGTTCGGCGACCATGCGCGCGGCGGCCTGCCAGCGCAGTTCGCGGGTGTCCACGTTGGTCCCGGCGACGTGGGTCTTCTCCCGCACCGCCCGGTCCAGCTCCGGTCCGGCGAACAGGACGGCGGCCACGCCGAGCACGGCCAGCGCCGCCACACCGCCCGCCAACGCCTTGAGCGGCACCGCGCGGCGGGCCAGCAGCCACGCGACGGCGGCGGTGAGGGCGAGCGCGCCGCCCCGGGAGAACGTCGCCGCCGCGCCCGCCGCCAGCACGACGGCCGCCGCCGCGGTCAGGACCGAGCGGCGCAGCGCGACCAGCAGCGGCAGGGCGGCGACCAGGAAGTAGGCCAGGTCGTTCGGGTCCTCCAGCGGCCCGGCGGCCCGGGTCTGCCCCTCGGCGACCATGCCGAGCAGCGCGCCGACGGCCGACACCACGGCTCCGGCCACGGTCGCGGCGAGCACCGCCCGCAGCGGCACCTCACGGGAGACGACGTCGATCAGCACCACCGTGACCAGCAGGAACGGCAGCCAGCGCAGGGCGTACCCGGTCGCGAACGGGCCTCCCGCGTGCACCGCCCAGGACGCCAGCAGCACGACGGCGAGCGCGGCGAGGACCACGTGGACCGGGTGCGGCTCGGGCGCGCGGCGTTGCCGCACCCGCAGGACGGCCCAGACGAGCACCAGCAGGGCGGACGGCGCCTTGGCCAGGTGGCCGTGCACGTGCAGGAGGTAGCCCTCCAGCGGCGCGGCGAGCACCGTCGCGCACGCCAGGGCCCGCACCAGCCACGTCATCCCGCCCACCGCGCCCGCCACGTCACCGCCCGCACCACGCCACGCCGCGCCATCCCCCGCACCACGCCACGCCGCGCCATCCCCCGCACCACGCGACGCCGCGCCATCCCCCGCACCACGCGACGCCGCATCACCCGCCGCACCACGCCACGCCCTCCCCCGCATCCGCGACGTCATCCCCCGCACCGCGCCAGCAGCCCGGTGTCGTGCTCGCGCAGGCCCGCGTCGAGCCGGTCGACGTGGGCGCCGGTGCCGATCACCTCGAAGTGGTGCTCGCGCAGCGCGCCCAGCACCCAGCCGAGGAACTCGACCTTCCGCGCGCCGGGCACCGCCATGCCGGGGAAGAACTCCATGCCGGGCGCCTCGGCCGCGCCGAGCACGTCGGTGGGGTGCAGCAGCAGCGACGGCTGAACGCCGCGTGCCCGGCACAAATGCAACGCTGCGGTGAAGTACGCACGGGCCAACCGCGGCGAGACTTGGTGCAGTTGCAGCAGGTACGAGCCGTGGATCGGGACGCGCAGCAGCGGCATGGTGGTGACCGGCAGCTCGACCAGGCCCGTGCCGACGCGCCAGCGGTAGGCGGCGTTGGGCGCGCGGACGCGGGAGAAGCCGCCGAACAGGTCGCGTTCGCCGCCGGTCGGCGCGGTGCGGTTGTGGTAGGCGCGGGCGAGCGGGCCGATCCAGGTGGGCAGGGTGCTGGCGTCGTAGCGGTAGCCGCGTTCGGCCAGCAGTTCCAGCAGGTCGCGGGTGACGCTGTAGCCGGGACCCCGGAAGCCGGTCGGTCGAGGCGCGCCCGCGGCGACGATGGCCGCCTCGGTGCGGGCGAGCTCGGCTTCGAGCCGGTCGCGGGTGTAGCGGTGCAGCCAGGGTTCGTGGCCGTAGGAGTGGTTGCCGATCTCGTGCCCGGCGGCGGTGATGTCGGCGACGGCCTGGGCGCCGTCGTCGCGTTCGGCGTCCGCGCCGACGACGAAGACGGTCGTGGTGAGGCCGTGCGTGCCGAAGGCTTCGAGCAGTCGTGGCACGGCGGTGGGCAGGAAGCTGGGGCGGCGTTCCCACCCGGGGTCGCCGTGGGTCTTGAGGTAGGCCCAGAGGTTGTCGAGGTCTAGGGAGACGCTGGCGGTGTTCACCCGGTCACCTCCGCCGGCGCCTTGGCGAAGCGGTCGGCGAAGCCGAGCAGCAGCACGCCGGACACGACGAGCGCGACGCCGAGCGCCACCCACCACTCGCGGCCGGGTGTGATCCGGTCGCCGAGGGCGGCGATGCCGATGATCGAGGTGAGCACGACGGTGGTGGCGTCCATGGTGGCGACCGTCGAGGTGGCCGAGCCGCGGCGCAGGGACAGCGCGAGGTAGGACTGGCCGACCAGGGCTGCGGCGATCATCAACCACGCCAGCGGGTACAGCGGGAGGGTGAGGAACGGTTCGTCGGCGAGCGTCCGGCTCGTCATGGCGACCACCGCGAACGCCAGGCCGGCGGACGCGGCCAGCGGCACCACTCCGCCGATCCGGCGCTGCACCAGCACGAGCGCGACCAGGGGCAGTCCGAACAGGACGATGCCGAGGCCCTGGGGCACGTCGTGCGCGGCCGACGGCGTGGCCGCCGCGACGAGCAGCACCAGCCCCGTCGCCATCACGACGAGCACCACGACCTCGATCACGCGGACCCGCCAGCCGAGCACGGCGATGCCGAAGAGCGTGGCCAGGCCCACCGCGCACGACGAGCCGGCCTGGACGAGGTACAGCGGCAGTTCGGCGCGGGCCAGGAACGCCAGCGCGAACCCGCCCACCTGGCCCGCGAAGCCGAGCAGGTAGAGCCGGTCGCGGGCGAGCCTGGCGAGCAGCCCGAGCCCGCCGCCGCCTTCGTCGGCGCGCCGGGAGGCGATCGACTGGGCGACGATGCCCAGCGCGTACAGCACCGCCGACGCGGCGAGTTCGAGGTAGCCAGTCACGCGACCTTCCCCTGGAGATAACGGCCCGTGGAGACAGCCGGCACGCGGACGCGGTCGGTGTGATCCCGATATCGGAAGGGGAGCGTAGAACCCGAAAGACCTCGACTCGTTCGAGCGATAGGTGACTACACGATCGAGCTAACCCGCCGACTACACAACGACTTCACGCCTCGGTCGGCCGGCGCGAATACCGACGCTCGGAGCACGCCGCACCAGCCGGCGCATGGGCGGGCGAATGGCAGGCGCGCGGGCCGCCGGTGGCCGGTGTCCGGGCGGGCCGACGGCAGACGTGTGGCGGTGGCCGTGGTTACGCGGCGTCGGCGACAGCCAGGCCGATCCTGGTCAGCTGCTCCTCGGTCAACGGCAGCGTCTCGCGTCCCGCGCCCGTGCGGTCGAACGAGCTGTCCTCCTCCCGCCAAGAGAAGTCCGGGCTGCCGAAGTTCGCCACGGTGATCGCGTAGGTCGCGCCGGTCGTCGTGTAGACGCGCAGCACCTGCGCCACCGACTGGAACGGCTCGCTCACCCGGATCGGGTAGAACTGGAGCACCGTCCCGTCCGCGCGGACCAGTCGTCGCGGCGGGACGCAGTTGCCTTCCGCGAACACCTCCTCGTCGGCCGCCGCGACCGGGTCGACGGTGGTGTGGCCGGCCTTCAGGTCGACGCTGCCGGTGCCGTGCTCGTCGGTGACGTCGAGCCACTGGACGTGCCCGTCCACCGAGTCGGGGTGCTTCTCCTTGTTGGCGGGGATCACACGGGTGTGCAGCTCGCTCACCTTCGCGGGTGACGCGACCTGCGCCACCGCGAGTTCCCACGCGTTCAGCACGGGCAGGGGCGGGCGTGGCGAGGTCCACGTGGTGAACCGGCTGCCGGCGCCCATGTCGCACTGCGGGATGGCCAGGATCTCGCGGCCGGCCGGCGGTGGCGCGGTCGACGCGGGGGTGAAGGTGCCGTAGGCGATGCGCGTCGGCCGGTCCACGGTCGTCCACTCCGGACCCGGGGTCGCGGGCGACGTCGTCACCACCGGCCCGTCGCTACCGGGTCGCGCGTCCGGCGGCGCGGCGAGCTCGCCCAGCGCGGCCGTGCCGAAGCCGACCGCGCCGACGACCGCCAGCACGCCCGCCGACGCGCCGACGCGACGCGCCAGCAACCTGCGACGGCCCCGTTTGAGCACGTCCGCCAAGTCCGTCCGCACGGCGGGCGCCGGTCCGTCCACTTCGGACTTCAGCCGGCCGCTCAACTCCTGCTCGTCCCACATCACGCACCCTCCGTCAGGCCTTGTCCGAGGTGACCGCGCCGCGATAGGCCTCGCGGAGCGCCTGCAACCCGCGGGCGGTCTGGCTCTTCACCGTGCCGGTGGAGCACCGCAGCGCCTCCGCCGCCTGCTCGACCGAGAGGTCGTGCACGTACCGCAGCACGAGCACGGCCCGCTGCCGCGGCGGCACGTGCCGCAACGCGGCCAGCAACGGCTGGCGCTCGTCGCTGGAGGTGTCCGCCTCGACGGCCGACTCCGGCGGCGAGGCCACGCTCTGCTCACGTCGCCTGCCCCGGCGCCGCGAGTCGAGGAACAGCCTGGTCACGATGGTGCGCAGGTACGCTTCCGCGCTCTCCCGCCGCACCTTGGGCCAGTGGGCGTACAGGCGGACGAACGCGCCCTGCGCGATCTCCTCGGCCTCGCCCCAGTCGCCGCACAGCGCGTACGCAGTGCGTCGAGCCTGGTCGAACCGGCTCGCGAAGAACCGGGAGAACTCGTCGTCGCGCCCCACCCGTCGCCCTCCCCTGATGTCCTGCGGTCACCACACCTACGCACTTGCGCCCCGCGGGGTTGCACCGGCCGCCGAGTTGCCGGATCGGCAACTTTCTTTGCCGGTCTGCCGGGGTGGTCCGCACTATCGGGGCATGGACGCAACTGAGGAGTACTGGGAGACGTTCTACCGCGACCGCGACCAGGTGTGGACCGGCAAGGCCAACGAGCTGCTGGTGCGCGAGGTCGCCCACCTCGACCCGGGCGCCGCGCTCGACCTGGGCTGCGGCGAGGGGGGTGACGCGTTGTGGCTGGCCGAGCAGGGCTGGCAGGTGACCGCGGTCGACGTGTCCGCCGTCGCCCTGGCCAGGGGTGCGGCCCGGGCCACCGAGCTGGGGCTGGCCGCGCGCATCGACTGGCAGCGGCACGACCTGGCGCGCTCGTTCCCGACCGGGAGGTTCGACCTGGTCTCGGCGCAGTTCCTGCACTCGTCGGTGGCCGCGGAGGGCGAGCGGGAGGGCATCCTGGCGCGGGCGGCCGAGGCGGTGGCGCCCGGCGGGAGGCTGCTGGTCGTGGGGCACGCCGGCTGGCCCACGTGGCTGGCGGACAACCCGCCGGTGGACTACCGGTTCCCGACGAATGCCGAGGTGCTGGACTCCCTCGCCCTGGGCCCCGAGTGGGTGGTGGAGGTGGACGAGTCGGTCGAGCGCGTGGTGATCAGCCCGGAGCAGGTGCACGGCACGCGGTCGGACGTCGTGCTGCGCTTGAGGCGCGGCTGAGGACGGGCGAGCGGCGACGTCAGGCGACGGCGCCGCGCTCGGCCCGCGAGGGCAGGCCCAGGCGGTCGCGGGTGCCCTCGTCGAAGTCGTCCAGGAAGTCGTGCAGGGCGTCGGCGACGTGGTCCAGCGAGCGCGTCGCGTACAGCACCGGCTGGTACCCGGCCGCGACGTACGGCGTGTCCACGACCCGTTCGACGGCCCACGGCCGGATGTCGGCGCGGTGCAGCTGCCCGAGCTCGCCGTAGGAGGACAGCAGCGCCGCCCCGTACGCCTTGACCCGCCCCTGCTCGAACGTGACGCCGTACTCCAGGGTGAACCAGTACACGCGGCTGATCAGGTCCAGGGCGTCCTCGCTGGACACCCGGGACGCCGCCGCGCCGACCAGCCGGTAGAGGTCGGCGAACCACGGCGCGGACAGGTGCGTGCCGTGGCCGAACACGTCGTGCACGACGTCGGGCTCGGGCGTGTACAGGGGCATCGCCGGGTGCCGCACGTACTGCACGGCGTGGAAGTACCCGCGCGCCATGGAGCCCAGGAACCGCTCGTCCGGCACGAGCCCGCCGGCGAGGGTGAACCGGAACCCGGTCAGCTCGTGGAGGCGGTCGCCGACCTCGGCGTGCTGCGGCACGTGGTCGGCGGGTACGGGTGCGGCGTCCCGGGCGCGCAACACCGCCCGGCACACCGTGTCCCGCTGGGCCGCAGTCAGCGCGGCGTGGACCTGCCGCCAGGTCTCGTGCTCCCGCTCGGTGTAGGCGACCGGAGGTGAGGGCGCGCCCACCTCGTGGTCCTCGGCCAGGGCCGCGATCGCGTCACGGCGGCGGACGTACGCGGGATCGCTCAGACCGGGGTGCAGCGGGGCGGCGCCGAGCCTCCCGTCCGGCGCCACCGGCGTCCGTGCGCGCACGTCGACGGTTTCGCTCGTCATGTCCCGGGGCGTACCCGGCTGTTCCGCCGGCACGCGGCCGAAGGACACCGCTCACCCCGTCGGGTGACATCGGGGCCGCCTTCGGGGACGGAGCGCTACAACCGGGCGAGCAGCTCGGTCAGGGCCGGGCCGAGGTGCCGGTCGACGCGGACGGTCGCGTGGACGTCGCCCCTGGTCTCGCCCTTGTTGACGATGAGGACCGGCTTGCCGGCGGCCGCGGCGCGCCGGACGAACCGCAGGCCGGACATGACGGTCAGCGAGGAGCCGAGCACGAGCAGCGCGTCGGCGCGGTCCACCAGGCGGTAGCACTGCTCGACGCGCGGTCGCGGCACGTTCTCGCCGAAGAACACCACGTCCGGTTTCAGCACGCCGCTCGCGCAGTCGGCGCACCCGACCAGCCGGAACGACCGCACCTCGTGCTCGGCCAGGTCGACGTCGCCGTCCGGGTTGATCCTGGTGGAGGTGGCCTCGAACGCCGGGTTGGCGGCGCGGAACCGCCGGTCGAGGTCCTCGCGGGGGCTCACCGCCCGGCAGTCCAGGCACACGACCCGGTCCAGGCCGCCGTGCAGCTCGACCACGTCGGGCGTGCCGGCGGCCTGGTGCAGGCCGTCGACGTTCTGCGTGATCACGCCGGACAGGTGGCCGCGGGCGTGCAGCTCGGCCACGGCGCGGTGGCCGGCGTTGGGCGCGGCGCGGGCGATGGTCCGCCAGCCGAGGTGGCTGCGCGCCCAGTACCGGCGCCTGCCCTCGGCGCTGCCGACGAACTCGTCGTAGGTCATCGGGGTGTGCTTGCGCAGGCTGCCCGCCGCGCCCCGGTAGTCCGGGATGCCGGACTCGGTGGACAGGCCCGCGCCGCTGAGCACCAGCACCCGACCGTCCGCGACCACCCGCACGACCTCGTCCAGGCTGGTGGTGCGCGGCAACGGCGCGCCGGTCGGCGTCCAGCTCAACGTCGGCCGTGTGCGCATGCGCTCCACTTTACGTGCGGTCGGGGGCCGGGCCCGTGGACTCGCGGACCACCAGTTCGGGCGGTCGGACGTCGACCGAGGCGTCCTCGATCTCGTCCAGGGACGCGAGCAGCACGCGCGCCGCCGCACGGCCGAGGCCGACGAGGTCCTGGCGCACGGTGGTGAGCTGCGGGTAGACCAGCTCGCCGAGCGGCAGGTCGTCGTGGCCGATCACCGACAGCTCGCCGGGCACGTCGACGCCGAGCCGGCGGGCCGCGCTCATCCCGGCCACGGCCATGGAGTCGTTGGCGAACAGCACGGCGGTGGGGCGTCGGCGGTCGGCGAGGAGCCTGGCGGTGGCGTCGACCGCGCCGGCGGCGGTGAAGTCGGAGACGATCGAGTGGCTGGGCGCGAGGTCGTGCGCGGCCAGCGCGTCCTCGACCACGCGCCGCCGGTAGAGCGTGTGGACGCGGTCCTCGGGGCCGGAGACGTAGGCGACGCGCCGGTGCCCGTGCGCGACGAGGTGCTCGACGGCCGCGCGGAGGCCGCTGTCGAGCCCGGTCGCCTGCACCGACGGCACGGGGTCGTCCCGCCACGGCGTGCCGATCAGCACGGCGTTCACGCCGAGGGTCCGCAGCAGCTCGAACCGGGTGTCGCCGATCCGGCTCTCGGTGAGCACGACGCCGTCCACCCGGCGTTCGTCGGCCAGCCTGCGGTAGGCGGCCTCCTCCGCGCTCGGCTCCTCGCCGACGATGTGCAGCAGCAGGCCGTACCCGAGCGGGGACAGCTCGCTCTCGATGCCGGAGATCAGCAGGGTGAAGTGCGGGTCGGCGCTGAGCAGGTCCGGCGACCGCTTGGCGACCATGCCGATCGCGCGGGTCTTCGCCGAGCGCAGCGCGACGGCGGCGGCGGACGGCGTCCACCGGAGCTTGCTCGCGGCGGTGAGGACGCGTTCGCGGGTGGCCGCGGAGATGCTGCCCTTGCCGTTGACGACCTTCGACACGGCCGCCACCGACACCCCGGCGAGGGCGGCGACGTCGGTGATCGTCGGCTTGCGGCTCGGCACCCGGTGAACGTTACACCGATCGGCCCCAGTGCCTCGACAGACGTCAGGTTAAACGATATACCTGTGGTCATGCAGCGCAACTCCGCCAAGCTCGCCGGCCCCGACACCTGGGTGGGGGTCAACTACTGGTCGCGGACCGGTGGCCCGTTGATGTGGCGCGACTACGACCCGGCGGTCGTGGACGAGGAGCTGCTGGTGATGCGCGACCACGGGATCGGCCTGACCCGCAGCTTCTTCTACTGGCCGGACTTCATGCCGACCGAGGACGCGCTGGACGCGGAACTGCTCGCCAGGTACGACGACTTCCTCGACCGGCACCACGCGCTGGGCATGCGGACCATCCCGACGTTCGTCGTGGGGCACATGTCGGGTCAGAACTGGGACCCGCCGTGGCGCGACGGCCGGGACGTCTTCGCCGACGCGTCGTTCCTGGACCGGCAGCGCTGGTACGTCCGCGAGCTGACCGGCCGGTGGCACGACCACCCGGCGGTGGCGGGGTGGCTGCTGAGCAACGAGATCCCGATCTACGCCGACTGGCGGTCGCGGGGCATCGGCACGCTGGACGCGGACGCGGTGACCGCGTGGGCGGCGGCGCTGATCGGGGAGATCCGCGCGGCGGGCGCGACGCAGCCGGTGTCGGTCGGCGACGGCGCGTGGGGCGTGGAGGTCACGGGGCTGGACAACGGCTTCCGGGTGCGCGACCTGGCGCCGTTGATCGACTTCCACGGGCCGCACGTGTACCGGATGGAGGACGACCAGCTGCGGCTGCACCTCGGCGCGGCGTTCGTCTGCGAGCTGCTCGACATCGGCGGCAGGCCCGTGGTGCTGGAGGAGTTCGGCGTGACGTCCGACTACGCGTCGGAGGAGAACGCCGCCCACTACTACCGGCAGGTCCTGCACACGACGTTGCTGGCGGGCGCGACCGGCTGGATACCGTGGAACAACACCGACTACGACGACCTGGCCGACCAGGAGCCCTACCGGCACCACCCGTTCGAGATGCACTTCGGCCTCACGGACTCCTCGGGACGGCCGAAAGCGCAGCTGCGGGAGGTGCGGGCGTTCACGGAGGTGTTGCGGCGCACGGACTTCGCGCGGCTGCGGCGGCCGGACACCTCGATCGCGCTGCTGGTGTCGTCGTTCCTGGAGGCGCGGTACCCGTTCACGCAGCCCGAGGACGCGACGAGCGTGGCGAACAACTCGCGGCAGGCGTACATCGCGGCACGGGAGGCGGACCTGCCCGTGGGCGTGGCGCGCGAGCTGGACGGCGTGCCGGACGACTGCGCGTTGTACCTGGCGCCGTCGGTCAAGCAGCTCACCGCGCCGACGTGGCGGGCGTTGGTGGAGCGCGCCGCGGCGGGCGCGGTGGTGTACGCGTCGTACTTCGTCGGCGAGCACCGGACGCAGCGCGGACCGTGGTGGCCGAAGCTGGACGAGACGTTCGGCGTGGTGAAGCAGCTGCGGTACGGGTTGGTCGACCCGATCGAGGACGACTCGCTGCGGATGGTGTTCCAGCGCGGGTTCGGCGGCATCGGCGCAGGTGAGGAGCTGGTGTTCCGGGTCGGCGGCACGGCGGAGTCGCGCGCGTTCCTGCCGGTCGTGCCGGACGGGGCGGAGGTGGTCGCGGTCGACGGGCACGGGCGGCCCGCCCTGCTGCGGCACCGGGTCGGCGACGGGTGGATGGTGCTGTGCACCTACCCGTTGGAGCACATGGCCGCTTCGACGCCGCGGGTCAACCCGGAACCGACGTGGCGGCTGTACGCGGCGCTGGCCGCGGTCGCCGGCGTGCCCCCGGCGGTCCGGGTGGACGACCCGCTGGTGATGACGGGGCTGATGGAGCACTCCTCCGACGGGCGGGTGTTCGCGTGGTTCGTCAGCCAGCACGCCTCACCGGTCACGGTGGACCCGGTCCTCGACGGGCGGTTGGTGGCGTTGGACGGCTCGCCGTTGGGCTCCGTGGAGTTGGACCCGTACGGCGTCGTGGTGGCCGAGGTGCGGGAGGTGGAGTCGTGAAGATCGCGGCGGTGGAGGTCGTGGTGACCTGTCCGGGGCGGAACTTCGTCACGCTGCGGATCACCACCGAGGACGGGATCACCGGTCTGGGCGACGCCACGCTGAACGGGCGTGAGCTGGCGGTGGAGGCGTACCTGCGCGAGCACGTCGTGCCACTGCTGCTGGGGCGCGACGCCTCGGCCATCGAGGACACCTGGCAGTACCTGTACCGGGGCGCGTACTGGCGACGCGGTCCGGTGACGATGGCCGCGATCGCCGCCGTGGACACGGCCCTGTGGGACATCAAGGCGCGTGCGGCGGGGATGCCGCTGTACCAGCTGCTCGGCGGGGCGTGCCGGGTGGGCGCGCTGGCCTACGGGCACGCGTCGGGGCGTGACCTGCCGGAGCTGTTCGACTCGATCCGGCTGCACCTGGAGCTGGGGTTCCGGGCGATCCGGGTGCAGACCGGGATTCCCGGGCTGGAGACGGTGTACGGGGTGGCGGCGTCGGCGGCCGGCGGCGGCGACCGGTACGACTACGAGCCGGCGCGGCCGACGGCGTTGCCGGTGGAGGAGAGCTGGGACACGCGGGCCTACCTGCGGCACGTGCCCTCGGTGTTCGAGGCGGTGCGGTCGGAGTTCGGGCCGGCGTTGCCGCTGCTGCACGACGGCCACCACCGGATGACCCCGATCGAGGCGGCCCGGCTGGGGAAGGCGCTCGAGCCGTACGACCTGTTCTGGCTGGAGGACGCGACGCCCGGCGAGGACCAGGCGGCGTTGCGGCTGATCCGGCAGCACACCACCACGCCGTTGGCGATCGGCGAGGTGTTCAACTCGATCCACGACTACACGACGTTGCTGAGCGAGCGGCTGATCGACTACGTCCGGTCGGCGGTCACCCACACGGGCGGAGTGAGCGCGTTGAAGAAGGTGCTCGACTTCGCCGCCGTGTACGGGGTCAAGTCGGGGATGCACGGGCCGACGGACATCTCACCGGTCGGCATGGCCGCCGCGCTGCACCTGGACCTCGCCGTGCACAACTTCGGCATCCAGGAGTACATGCGGCACTCGGCGCGGACGCTGGAGGTCTTCCGGACGTCCTACACGTTCGCCGACGGCCTGCTGCACCCGTCCGACGCGCCGGGGTTGGGGGTCGAGCTCGACGTGGACGCGGCCGCCCGGTTCCCCTACCGTGCCGCGTACCTGCCGGTCAACCGGCTGGCGGACGGCACCCTCCACGACTGGTGAGTGACCCATGCGGAAGATCGTGTATTCCCTGTCGGTGTCCGTGGACGGCTTCTTCGAGGACCTCGACGGGTCGATCGACTGGCACCTCGTGGACGAAGAGCTGCACGAGCACTTCAACACCGTGTTCGCGGAGATGGGCGCGTTCCTGGAGGGTCGGCGGACCTACGAGCTGATGGAGGCGCACTGGCCGACGGCGGACGAGGACCCCGACGCCTCCGCGCCCGAGCGGGAGTTCGCCCGGATCTGGCGCGGCATGCCGAAGGTCGTGTACTCGCGGACGTTGGCGACGGCGGGGCCGAACGCGACGATCGTGCGCGACGTGGTGGCGGAGGAGGTGCGGGCGCTGAAGGCGTCGGCGCGCGGCGACCTGGTGGTGGGCGGCCCGGACCTGGCCGCCTCGTTCCGCCGCCTCGGCCTGGTCGACGAGTACCGGGTGTACGTCCACCCCGTGCTGCTGGGACGCGGGCGGCCGATGTTCGGGCCGGAGGACGACAAGGCGGACCTCGACCTGGTCGAGACCCGGGCGTTCGGCAACGGGGTGGTGCTGCTGCGCTACCGCGTCCGGACCTGACGTTCACCGGAAGAGCGTGGCGCCCAGTGGGTGTTGCCGGTCGAACCCGGGCAGGACCAGGAACGTCGCGGCGGCGGTGGCGGTGGTGAACGGCAGCAGGGCGTCGACGGCGTCCATCCGGGTGAGGGTGTTGGTGAACGTCCGCAGGTCGTTCTGGAAGCTGATGAACAGCAGGCCCGGCGCGGGTTCGTCGATGGTGTACGAGCGGCGCAGCATGTGGCCGACGCCGACCGCGTTGGGGTGCGCCCGGCGGACGTGGGCGTCCGCCGGGATCAGGTAGCGCCCGTCCGGCGTCTTGGCGCCGAGGTCCGGGTCGGAGGCGATGACGCCGCCCGAGAGGGGCGCGCCGGTGTCCCGACGCCGACCGAAGACCGCCTCCTGGTCGGGGACGGGCAGCGCGGCGAACTTCGGCAGGTCGAGCTCCATGCGGCGGAGCACGGCGATCGTGCCGCCCGCGACCGGGGCCGGCCCGGCCAGCCACAGGTCCCGCTGCTGTTCGGCGGTCGTGTGCGGGCCCACGATGCCGTCGATGAACCCGAACGCGTTGCGCGGCGCGGTGATGCCCTGGTCCACCGCGACGGTCGCGCCGCGGCGCCCCGACTGCCGCCACCGTTCGCGCACCCGGTCACCGGCCTGGCCCAGCAGGGCCGCGGCGACGACCGACAGGACGACCGGGTCGCCGGCGCAGACCTGCACCAGCAGGTCGCCGCCCCGTTCCCGCTCGGCGATCCGCTCGCGGGAGAACTGCGGGAGGTCCGCGCCGCCGGGCAGGGCGGGGTCGGCGAGGCGCACCAGCCGGGGGCCGATCCCGATCGTCACGGTGAGATCGCCCGGCGGCAGGCCGAGCAGTCGCGCGTCGGTCCCCTCGGCGAGCGTGCGCACCGCTTCGCCCAGCTCGGCCAGCAGCGGGCCGACCGCCACGTCGTCGACGACGTCGGCCACCACGACCAGCAGGTTGGGCTGGGCCTGCGCGGGGAGCGTGATGCCGGCCTGATGAGGACCTGTCGGCGACACCGCCGGGACGTCGTGCCGCTCGGGCGGGGCGGCGGCGCGCGGTTCACACCCGGCGGCGAGACCGGCGGCCAGCGCGGTGGCCCCGGCGCCGAGGAACGTGCGGCGTGACGGGTGGTCTTCGGCTCGGCGCACGGTGGCGAGAGTGCCAGATTCGCCCTACCGCAGGCGAATCCGCCGGTCGTGCCAGACTGGGGCCATGCTTCGTTTCGGCCTCGTCGTGATCACCGCGGCGCTCGTCCTGGCCGGCTGCGGCGGATCAGGCGAGGGCGGCGCCGCCGAGGGCAGGCGGCCCGCCGGCACGCACGTGACGATCCGGGTGCCGGTCGACGCGCCGACGATCTCCGCCGCGGTGGCCCTCGCCCAGCCCGGTGACCTGGTCCTGGTCGCGCCCGGCGTCTACCACGAGTCGGTCGAGGTCGGCACGGACCGGATCACCCTGCGCGGCGAGTCCCGGGACGGGGTCGTGATCGACGGGCAGCTGCGGCAGCCGAACGGCATCGTCGTCACCGCGCCCGGTGTGGCCGTGGAGAACCTGACCGTCAAGAACAACACGCACAACGGGGTCCTGGTCACCGGTTCGGCGGCGGCGGCCGGCGGCACCCCGGGCGACGGCGGCTACGACACCGGCGACGAGCCCGTCACGTTCCTGAAGTCGTTCCTGGTCTCCCACGTGACCGCCACCCGCAACGGGCTCTACGGCATCTATGCGTTCTCCGCCCAGGACGGCGTCATCGAGCACTCCTACACCTCCGGCTCGGCCGACTCCGGGATCTACGTCGGGCAGTGCAAGCCGTGCCGCATCGTCGTGCGGGACAACATCGCCGAGCTCAACGCGGTCGGCTACGAGGGCACCAACGCGGGCGGCGAGCTGTACGTGGTCGGCAACCGCCTCGTCGGCAACCGGGTCGGGCTCACCAGCGGCTCCGACCACCAGGAGAAGCTGCTCCCCCAGCAGGACGCCGTCGTCGCCGGCAACCTGATCGCGGCCAACCAGCAGGACCCGACCCCCGAGCAGGCCGACGGCGGGTGGGGCATCGGCGTCGGCATCGACGGCGGCAGCGACAACCAGGTCGTCCGCAACCGGATCGCCGGCAACGCCACCGCCGGGCTGGTGATCACCGCGACCGCCGACATCCCGCCGAACGGCAACCAGGTCCTGGACAACGCGTTCGCGGCCAACGGCGTCGACGTCGGCTGGACGTTCCCCACCGCCACCCGGGGCCGGGGCAACTGCCTGCGCGGCAACGACCTCGTGACGACGGCGCCCGACGGGCTCGCGACGACCGCGGCCTGCCCGGCCGCCGACCAGTCGCCGTCCGGCACGTGGGCGAACCCGAGGCCTCCTCGCGGCATCCCGTTCACCGACGTGGCCGCACCCGCCCCGCAACCGCAGTTCCCGAACGCCACCACCGCCGGCGCCACCGCCGTGCCGGCCGTTCCGGTGCTGCCGGACATCGCGACGATCGCGCTGCCGTCCGCGTCCCTGCTCGCCGACCTCGCGCTGGTGCGGCTGCCCTGAGCGGCCCGGGCGCCGCGCCACCGCCTTCCTCGCCGCACCGGAACGTCTACGGCGTAGACCCACGCTGTGTACGGTGTAGACATGACGGAGACGGCCGACCGGATCTCGGCGGCGGCGTTGGCGATCCTGCTGGCGGAAGGCGCGCCGGCGGTGAGCATGCGGCGGGTGGCGGCGGATGCCGGGGTGACCGCCATGGCCACCTACCGCCACTTCCCCAACCGTGAAGCGCTGCTGCGCTCGGTGGCGGACGCGGCGGTGGCAGAGCTGACCGCCGACTGGGCCGGACGCGGCCGCGGACTGGGCCTGGCCCAGCGGCTCGACGCGCTGGCCGACGCGTTCCTGGACTTCGCGCTCGGCCGGCCGAACCTCTACCGCTACCTGGTCACCGAGCACCGGACCGACGCGCTGCGGTTCCCGGACGACTTCCACACCGGCGGCTCGCCCGCGTTCGCGCCGGTGTTCGCGACCGTCGAGCAGGCCTTGGCGGACGGCGTGCTGCGCGACGACGACCCCCTGGAGGTCGCGTTGGCCGTCACCACACCGGTCATGGGCCTGGTCCAGCTGTACCTGGGCGGCCGGATGACCCTGTCCGAGAACGACTTCCGCGCGCTGTGCAAGCGCACGACCAGAAGGGTCCTCAATGGACTCCGAACGTGAGCTTCCGCTGGTGGTCCTGGCCGGGTTGGGCTCGGCCGCCCTGTTCTACTTCGGCACGGGACTGGCGCCGATAGCCGCGCTGGCCTGGCTCGCCCCGCTGCCCGTGCTCCTCGTCGCGCCACGCACGTCCGGGCGCGTCGCCGCGGCCCTGGCGTTCGGGGCGTGCCTGTTGGGGCTGACCAACACCTGGCCGTTCCTGGCCCACTCGCACGACCTGCCGCTGTTACCGTGGGGCGTCGCCATCGGGATCGGGATGGCGGCGACCTTCGCCCTGGTGGTGACCCTGTTCCGGGCACTGCTGAACCGCGGACGCGCGCTGCTCGCGGTGACCACGGCGCCCGCCGCCTGGGTCGCGGTGCTGTACGTGGCGGCGTCGACCAACCCCGTCGGGATCATGGGCACGCTCGCGACGACGCAGGCCGACGTGCCGCTGGTCCTGCAGACCACCGCGATCACCGGCGCGTGGGGCGTCGAGTACCTCGTCCTCTTCGCGCCGGCCGCCGTCGCCGCCGTGGTGACCAGGCGTGACGTGCGGGTCGCCGCGTTCGCCGGTTTCGTGCTCGCGGCGGTGTCGATCGGCGGTGCGGTGCGGCTGGCCCAGGACGACGGGCCGGTGCAGCGCGTCGCGCTGGTGGCGAGCAACAACCACGGCTGGGCCACCGACCTGGGCACGCCGGCCGGACCCGAGTTGGTCGCCGCGTACGCGCGGCAGGTCGAGGCGCTGCCGGACGGGGTGCGGGTCGCGGTGCTGCCCGAGGCCGCGTTCGGCGCGCGCGAGGCCCGCCCCGCGGTGCTGGTGGACACCATGACCGCGCTCGCCCGCGCGGAGGGCATCGACATCGTGGTCGGCTTCGCCCAGTGGACCGACGGGAAGAAGTACAACTACGCGGTGACGTTCCCCGCGTCCGGCGGCGAGCCCGTGAAGTACCTCAAGCACCACGACCTGGTCAGCCCGGCCGGGCGCGACCTCGCGCTCCTCGGCTCGACCGGTGTCGCGATCTGCGCCGACGTCAACCACCCCGACCCGAGCTCGGACTACGCGACGGCCGGCGCGCGGCTGCTGGCGATCCCGGCGTCCGACGAGGACGACAACGGGTGGCAGCACAGCCGCACGGCGTTGCTGCGCGGTGCCGAGAACGGGGTCGCGGTGGCGTGGGGCGGGCGCAAGACGCGGTTGATGGCGTCCGACGCCCGAGGTCGGGTGGTCGGCGAGGCGGCCACCGGCGGCGGGGGCCCGTTCACCGTGGTGGTCGCCGACGTGCCGACGGGTGAGGGGCCGACGCCGTACGCGCGGTTGGGCGACTGGTTCGCGTGGCTGTGCGCGGGACTCGCGGTGGCCGGTCTGGTCGGCGCCCGCGTCAGGGCCGGGTGACGAGCGGTCAGAGGCGGAACTCGGCGCGGACCACGGCGGCGTCGAACGCGCGGCTGCCGGACTGCACCGGCATGGCGTCGGGTGGGCGGGGGCCGACCAGGGAGGACGCCTCGGCGGGCAGCCCGGCCCACTGGTCGGCCACGGCCACCTCCAGCGGCGCGCCGAGGTCCAGGTCGCAGGTGATCTCGCGAGCGGACGGGCCGTACAGGTCCAGGGTGGCGCCGGGGAGGGGCGTGGCGCCGAGGCGGCACGCCGGCCGACCGGGGCCGGACAGCGTCACGTGCGTCCGCCACGCGCGCGCGTTCGGCGTGACGCGGAACGTCACCGTCCGCACCGCGGCCTCGGCGGTGGCCACCGGGACGACGGTGGGCGCGGGCAGGCCCAGGTCGGGCGCGGCGGCGCGCATCATCGGCCGGTCCAGCGCCGGGTACGGCAACGTCACCCGTTCCGGGTCCTCCCCCAGCACCCGCGAGGTCCACTCGTCGGGCGCGGGATCGGCGGACAGCCAGCTCGCGCCGCCCGTGTCCTGCAGGTAGATCAGCGAGTCGGGCCGCGGCTCGTCCGGTGCGAAGCCGAACCGCACCGTCCCCACCGCGATCAGCGCCACCGCGACCGCCGCCGCGCCGAGCGCCGGCCGCCACGAGCGCCACCCCGTCAGCAACGGCAGCAGCAGCACACCGGCCAGGACCGCGAACACCACCGCCACGGCGCTCAGCGGCATGCCCAGCGCCACCATCATCGTGCCGACCAACGGCGGGAAGATCGCCGCCGCGACCAGCGGCGGGAGGAAGGCCGCCCGGGTCGTCCGCAACGCGGGCAGGCCGGCCAGCAGGGTCCACTGGAACAGGAACCCGGCACCCGGCACGGCCACCGTGGTGGCCGCCAGCAGCACGCCCGTCACCACCAGAACTCCGGCGACGACCTCGGCCGGCGACCACCGCCGCACCACCCGTGCCGCCGCCAGCAGCACCGCCGCCCCGAGCAGGCAGAACCCGGCGACGAACCAGCCCCGCTCGGGCGGCTCCGACAACGCCAGGAACCCCAACCCCGGCCGGACGGCCGCCACGAGTGCCCACACCCCGAACACCGACGCGCCCGCCACGACCACCGCGCCGACCGCGACCCCGGCCACGGCGGCCACCGCCCGCCACCGCAATCGTCCACTTCGGACACCCAGGACCAGCAGCGACGCCAGCGCGAGGACCGTCACCGCGGCCAGCGCCACCGCGAGCCACGTCGGGTAGCGCACCAGCACCCGGGAGAACAGGTCGAAGTACACCGCGTCACCGGCGCCGGCCCGCAGGTCTCGGTCGCCCAACGCCCGCATCAGTCCCACCATCGTCTCGCCGTGGTGCTGCAGGCTGCCCCGGTCCAGCCGCTCCAGGTCGTCGTACGGCGAGTGGTAGTCGCCGACGTGCTCGATGAACGCGCTGTTCAACCCCCGTGCGCCCGCCTCCGCGAACAGGGTGAAGTCGCTGTAGTTCGGCATCCGCCGGTAGACCTCGTAGGCGAACGAGTTCGCGATGGGCCTGCTGCTCGCCTCGCCGAACGCCGACACGAGCGGCGCGTTGTCGGCACCCGTCTGGAACATCCACACGGGCCCGCCGCTGCCCCGCGCCTCCCAGTTCAGCACCGCGCCGACGCCG
This sequence comes from Actinosynnema sp. NPDC049800, assembly GCF_040656635.1. NCBI lineage: Bacteria > Bacillati > Actinomycetota > Actinomycetes > Pseudonocardiales > Pseudonocardiaceae > Actinosynnema > Actinosynnema sp. NPDC049800. The sequence continues at coordinate 24,773 of NZ_JBFAMT010000006.1, forward strand.
TCGACCCCGTGGCGTTCCACGTACGCCGCCGCGCCGAGCGCCCCGGCCTCCTCGCCGTCGGTGAACAGGAACACCACGTCGTTGCGCACACCGCCGGTCCTCAGCGCGCGCAACGCCTCCAGCATCGCCGCGACCGCCGCGCCGTCGTCGGCCGCGCCGGGACCGGTCGGCACCGAGTCGTAGTGCGCGACCAGCAGCAACGCCTTGCCGCCGCTGACCGACGGTTCCGTGCCGCGCACGCGTGCGACGACGTTGTGCGTGGTGGCCACCCGGACGCCCCGCCACGGCCGGACGACCTCGTCGGACTCCACCACCACGTCCGCGCCGAGGCCGCGGGCGGTGTCGACGAGGTACTCGCGGACGCGCTCGTTGTCCGCCGACCCGATCGGGTGCGGTCGTCGGGCGATGGCCGCCAGGTGCCGCTCGGCGCGTCCGGCGGCGAACTCGGACGGCGGCGCGTCCGCCACGGGCGCCGGCGGCCGGAACGCCAGCACGGCCGCCACACCCACCACCGCGATCACCGCGAGCAGGACCGACACCCGACGGACGCCCTCGACCATCCGGAGACCCTAACCCGCCCGAAACCCGGTCGACAGGGGCCGGACGCGCGGCGCACCATCTCCCGCCATGGACGCCCTTCCCGCCGGTCACACCGTCCGGCCGCCCCGCACCGACGACGCCGAGCTGGTCCTCGGCCTGGTGCACGCCTGCACCACGGCGGTCATCGGGTTCGCCGACTACACGCTCGAGGACATGCGCGACGAGCTGACCCGGCCGGGCTTCGACCTGGAGCGCGACGCGTGGCTGGTGCTCGACGCGGCGGGCGCGCCCGTCGGCTACGCGACCGCGAACGGCAAGAGCGGCAGCGACGAGGTCGACGTCGACGTGGTGTCGCAGGACCCGGTGCTGGTGGACTGGCTGTTCACCAGGGTGCTGGAGCGCGCGCGGGAGATCGGGCGCGCCGGCGGGCACGACGCGGTGACCGTCGACCACGGCGTCTACCGGGACGACGTGGCGTTGCGCGCCCGGGTGGCCGCGCTGGGGTTGGAGGTCGCCACCACGTTCCACCGGATGCGGGTCGACCACGTCGGCGACGTGCCGCCGCCCGCGCCCGTGCCGGGGCTGGTGCTGCGGCAGGCCGTGGACGAGGACGTGCGGCGGGTCGCGCACGAGGTGTGGAACGCGTCGTTCGCCGGTCAGTTCGGGTTCGTGCCGAAGACCTACGAGGAGTGGCACGAGCGGCAGGAGCGCAAGTCGACCTTCGACTGGTCGGGGCTGTGGCTGGCGGAGCTGGACGGGCGGCCGGCCGGGTTCCTGGAGCGCACCGACCAGTTCGCCGACGAGGACTGCGGTTACGTCGGCTTCCTGGGCGTCCTCGCCGAGGCGCGCGGGCGCGGGGTGGCGAAGCACCTGCTGGGGCACGCGTTCCACCTGGACGCGTCCACCGGGCGCGCGGGCACGATCCTGCACGTCGACTCGAACAACCCGACGCCCGCGCTCGGCCTCTACGAGTCGGTGGGCATGCGGCCGGTGCTGGTGATCGACGTGTGGCGCGGCCGGTTCGGGTGAGCCGCGCCCTCGGTCCGGCGGACGGCCGCTAGGCGTTCTGCTGCCCGTCGATCGCCCACTGCCCGTCGACCTTGACCAGCGTGTAGAGGTGCCGCTCGGTCTGGGTCCCGCCGGACTTGAACGTGTACGACACGGTGGCCGTGACCTGCTGCGGCCCGACCGCCTGCACGTTGCTCACGGTCACCGCGCTGATCCCGCCCCACCAGCCCTGGTAGTCGGCGAACGTCGGCGTCTTCTCGGCCTTGAAGCCGTCGGTGAGGCGGGCGTACGCGACTTCCAGGTTGTTCGGCAGCAGGCCGTAGTAGTCGCTCAGCGCCTGGTCCGGGCCGATGTCGGCGGGCGGCTGGGACGTGCTCGGGGTCGTCGGCTCCGGCGCCGCGGTGGTGGTGGTCGTGGCCGGCTGCTCGTCCTCGGTGGTCTGGGCGGGCTGGGTCCCGGCGGGCGCGTCGGACGTCGGCTGGGCGGTGGTGGTCTCGCTGGTGGCGCCCGATCCGGCCGACGGTGAGCCGCCGTCACCCCGGTTGACCAGCCACGCCACGAGGGCGATGGCGATCAGGGCCACGACGGCTAGCGCGACCAGCGCCTTGCGGTCGCCTCGCTTCTCCTCGTTCGACGGCGGGACCGCCGGCAGCGGCTGAGGCGGGGTCGGTTGCGAAGGGGTGGGTTGGGACGGGGTCGGCTGCGGAGGGGTGGGGTTGGCCGGAGCGGGGTTGGCCGGAGCCGCGTTGGCCGGAGCGGGGCGGATCGGCTCGGGCGTGGGTTCGGCCGGTGCCGGTTCGGGGGTGGCGATCGGTTCGAGGGGCGAGGCCAGGATCGCGGTCGGCGTCGGGGACGGTGGCGGTGACGTGCCGTCGAACCGCACGTCCCGCAGCATGTCCGCCGCCTCGGCCATGCTCGGCCGGGTCTCCGGGTTCGTGTCGAGCAGGCGCATCAGCACCGGAGCCAGCGGGCCTGCGTTGCGCGGCGGCGGGAAGCGGCCGTCGGCGACCCGGTGCAGCAGCGCGATGGTGTTGCCGTCCACGCCGAACGGCGGCGTGCCCTCCAGCGCCGCGTAGAGCGTCGCGCCGAGCGCGAACACGTCCGCCGGGAACTCGCCCTTCCCGCCGCGCGCCACCTCCGGCGCCAGGTAGGCGGGCGTGCCGACGAGCATCCCGGACGCGGTGACGGTCGCCTCGTCCGTCGCGCGCGAGGTGCCGAAGTCGGTGACCTTGACCGTGCCGAACTCGGTGACCAGCACGTTGCCCGGCTTCACGTCCCGGTGCGTGACGCCCGCCTTGTGCGCGGCGGCCAGCCCGTCCGCCAGCTGCACGCCGAGCCGGGCCACCTCGTCGGGGGGCAGGGTGCCGCGTTCGGTCATCACGGTGGCCAGGCTGCGCGACGGCAGGTACTCCATGATCAGCCACGGGTGGCCGTCGTACTCGACGACGTCGTACAGCGCGATCACGTTGGGGTGCGACAGGCGGGCCGCGATGCGCCCCTCCCGGATCGCGCGGTCGATCGACTCCTGGTCGAACCCGGTGCGGGACAGCAGTTCCTTGACCGCGACGATGCGGCGCAGCCGCTGGTCCTCGGCCCGCCACACCACCCCCATCCCACCCGTGCCGATCCGCTCGGTCAGCCGATACCGGCCTGCGATAGTGCGGTCCACCACCCGTGCTCCCAACGTCGCGCGCACGTCCGGCGACGGGGGTACCCGATCGGGTGACCCCTCGAACGTCCGTTTCAGTCGTAACACTTCCAGTGGTCGTTTGTCCCTTCACCACGCGGGTCCGCCACGCAGGTGAGCCGAGCGCCACCGAACCGCCGGTGGCGGGCGCCCACCGCACGTGTCAGTCCTTTGTGGACTGGCGTGTGCTCCGGTTCGGCGAGGTGGGGCGCTCCAGCCCCGACCACAGCCGACCGTCGACCAGTCCGGGCGGCACCTCGACGGGATCGTCGTCGAACAGCGCGTGCACCGGGCCGTCGGGCAGCAGCACGGCGTGATCGGTGACGACCGCGACGTACCCGCCCGCGCGGAAGTCACCGACGACGGTGGCCGGGAACAGGTCGTCCGGCGGCCGGCCCTCGTCCTCCGCGACCGCGATGGCGGCGTGGGCCGCGAGGACGTCAGGCGCTTCCGCGTCCGCGGACCGGTGCACGACGCGGTCGAACACCAGCCAGGCGACCTCCCGGCGGTGCTTGTCGGCGGTGAACAGGGTCGTCCGCGGTCCCGGCTCGAACCGGACCAGCACCTGCGCGCCCGGTGCGGGGCGGGACAGGAGCCGACGCGGGGCGAGCCGGGCGGCGGTCAGGCGTGCGGCCTGGACGGCGGCGATGAACGCGATCACGCCCACCACCAGCCACAAGGTGGGGTGATCGCCGCGCCACGCCCACACCGCGAGCGCCACGCACGTCACCACCATCACGCCGATCAGCAGCTTCCGCAGCCCCGCAGGCCGCCGCGTGACCGGGTCGTCCTGCGGCAGGTCGACCGTGACGGGTGCGGCGAGTCCGGCGAACGCCCGCCGTTGCCGCCTCGGGCCGACCAGGAACCGGGCCAGGGAGTACGCGCAGTACGCGCCGTTGATCGCGAACGGGACGACGACCCACGGCGGTTCGCCGGCCACGCCCAGCAGGACCGCCGAGGCGATCGCCACCGCACAGCCCAGCCTCGGCCGCGCGATGAGCACGATCGGGGTGGCCAGCACGACCAGGTAGCGCACGCTGCGCGGGACGGGGTTGTCGGCTTCGGAACCGTCCGCGATCAGCGCGATCACCAGCGCGATCAGCCACGTCGTCACCGCCGGCGCCACCCGACCGACCCGGAAGGACGCCGGGTGCCGCCACTTCCGCGCGAACGCCCAGTCCAAGACCGGCGCCGGAGGTCTAGCCATGACGTCTCGCCCCTTTCACCGCCAACGGGGTTCGTCGGTGCCCCAGAGGGTTGGCGGATGGTCCCACTTCCCATGATCGGTGAGCGGCGGGCGGGCGTGGCGGAGGACGCCGTAGGGCGACGGGGTCTCGACCAGCCAGGGGTCGGGGTCGTAGTCGCCGTGGACGGGCGAGGGCTCGATGTCGTGCAGGAGCCAGGACGCGGTGCCGGCGAGCGACAGGCTGACGTGCCGGCCGTGGGGTTCGGCGAGGGCGCGGAGGACGGCGGCGGCGAGCAGGTAGCCGGTGCCGTGGTCGAGGGCTTGGGCGGGCAGCACGCCGGGGACGCCGTCGGTGCTCTCGGCGGCGGCGATGCCGGTGGCGGCCTGGACCAGGCTGTCGAACCCGCGCCGGCCGGCCAGGGCGCCGGTGTCGCCCCAGGCCGTCAGCTGGGCGACGACCAGGTCGGGGCGTTTCGCTCGCAGCGCCTCCGGGCTCACGCCGTGGCGGTCGAGCGCGCCCGGCCGGTAGCCGGTGACCACGACGTCGGCGTGGTCGAGGAGGTCGTCGAACGTGCGCCGGTCGTGCCGGTCGGCGAGGTCGAGGAGGGTGGAGCGCTTGCCCGTGCCGGTGTCCGCGTGGGCGTCGGGGTCCTCCGGCAGGTGGGGCGGGTCGACGCGGAGGACGTCCGCGCCGAGGAACGCGAGGGTGCGGGTGGCGACCGGGCCGGCGATGACCCTGGTGAGGTCGAGGACGCGGACGCCTTCGGCGGGGCGGGAGGCCGGTGGGAGGACGCGTTTCGCGGCGTCGGTGGGACGGGTTTCGACCAGGGGACGGCGGGTCGGGTCGGGTTCGGTGGCGACCGCGACGGCCAGGCCGCCCGCGGCGTAGACGGTTTCCTGGACGTCCAGGGCCCGGCGGGTGGCCAGTTCGCGGGCCAGCGCGGCGCGGTCGTCGGTGACGCCGAGGGCGTCGAGCAGGCGTTCGCGGTGGTGGGGGTAGTTGGCGTGGGTGCGGACCCAGCCGTCGGCGGTGCGCCAGAACCCGGACAGCGGCGCGAACGCGGCGCCGGGGCGGCCGTCGACGAGGAGGTGGCGTTCGCTGGTGAAGGCGGTGGCTACGGCGGCTTCGCGCACCGTGACCGGCGGGGTCGGGGTGCGGTCGCGCGCGGCTTTCAGCTCGGCCGCGGCGAGGGCGCACACGCCGACGGTGGCCCGTGCCAGGTCCCGGACGGGCAGTCGGGCGGCGAGCACGTCGCCCGCCGGGGTGTAGTCGACGGTCAGGTCGGGTCGGCCGCCGAGGGCCGCCCAGGCTTGCGCTGTCACCGGGTCCACGGGTGCAGTCTGCTTCTTCTCGCGCCTGTGGGAGGTTGGTGGCGGCTATAAGGTCGATCACCATGGACTACCCGATCGTGCGTCGTCCCGGGTTCGATCCGCCGGCGGAGTTCGCGGCGTTGCGGGTGGAGTCGCCGGTGTGCCCGGTGTCGTTGCGGCACGGCCAGCAGGCGCACCTCGTGACGCGGTACGACGACGTGCGGGCGGTGCTGCGCGATCACGGCCGGTTCTCGTCGGACCCGAGCACGCCGGGCTTTCCGCAGCTGCGGCCGGTGGTGGACCGCAAGGCCGCGCCGGGGAGCTTCCTGGTCACCGATCCGCCCGAGCACACGCGGTACCGCCGGCTGGTGACGGGCGAGTTCACCGTGCGGCGGATGGCGGCCCTGCGTGCCGACGTGGAGCGGATCACGCGGGAACGGTTGGCCGCGTTGCGCTCGGGGCCGCGGCCCGCCGACCTGGTGACGGCGTTCGCGCTGCCCGTGCCGTCGGACGTGATCTGCCTGCTGCTCGGCGTGCCGGTGGCGGACCAGGAGTTCTTCTCCACCCGGAGCCGGGCCCACCTGGACCGGTCGTTGTCGGCGGCACGGGTGCGGGAGGCGTTGGACGAGCTGCACGGGTACCTGGCCGACCTGGTCCGGGCGCGCCGGCTCGCGCCGCGGGACGACCTGGTCAGCCGGTTGGTGCGGGAGCCGGGGCTGACCGACGAGGAGGCGGTCGGGATGACCGTGCTGCTGCTCGTCGGCGGGCACGAGACGACCGCGAACTCGATCGCGCTGTCCGTGCTGGCGCTGCAACGGGAGCGGGCGTGGTGGGAGGCGCTGGTCGCGTCGCCCGACCTGGTCGACAACGCGGTGGAGGAGCTGCTGCGCTTCTTGAGCCCCGTGCACCACGGGGTGGTGCGGGCGGTCGCGGGTGAGGCGGCCGTCGGTGGCACGGTGCTCGCGGCCGGCGAGGGCGTGATCGCGTCCCTGTTCGCCGCGAACCGCGACCCGGCCGCGTTCCCCGACCCGGACCGCCTCGACCTGCGCCGGGACGCGCGGGCGCACCTCGCGTTCGGCAGCGGGGTGCACCAGTGCGTCGGGCAGCTGTTGGCGCGCTTGGAGATGCGGGTCGCGCTGCGGGCCTTGGTGACGGAGCTACCCGACCTGCGCCTGGCCGTGCCGTTCGAGGAGGTCGAGTTCAAGTTCGACGCCCCGATCTACGGCCTCCGCTCCCTGCCGGTCACCTGGTAGCGCACGCCGGTGAGGATGCCCCGATGTCAGCTCGCGCGCGTGCCGTCGATCCCGGCCTGCTCGCCCGGTGGTGCGTGGAGCACCTGGGCAGCCCGCCGGCGGCGGAGTTGTTCAGGTCCGGGTTCCTGTCCGCCGTCATCGGGCTGCGGCTGGCCGACGGCCGTGAGGTCGTGGTCAAGGTTCGTCCGGACTCGCCGCGGACCGCGGCGTGCGTGGAGGTCCAGCGCCGCGTGTTCGAGGCCGGCTACCCGTGCCCGCGGCCGCTCACCGGCGCCGCGCCGTTGAGTGGTGACGTCGCGACCGCGGAGGCTTACGTGCCCGGCGGTGCGCTGCTCCCGAGCGCGGAGCGCGCGGCCGAGGCCTTCGCCGAGGCGTTCGCGCGGCTGATCCGGCTGGCTCCGCGGCCGGGCGACGTGCCCGCGCTCGACCCGCCACCGTCGTGGGCGGCCTGGAACCAGGGCGGGGACGGGCTGTGGCCGCGTCCCGAGGGTTCTGAAATCGACCTCGACGAGGTGTCCGGCGCGGCGTGGATCGACGATGCCGGGCGCCGGGCCCGTGACCGGCTGCGCGCCGGCGGGTCCGACGCCGTGATCGGCCACTGCGACTGGCTCGCCGGCAACCTGCGCTGGAGCGGCGACGCGCTGCTGGTGGTGCACGACTGGGACAGCGTGGTCGCGGAGAGCGAATCCGTCCTGGTCGGTCTCGCCGCCGCGCTGCACTCGACCGTCAGCCCGGACGACCTGGCCACCGTCGAGGAAACACAGCGGTTCCTCGACGCGTACGGCCGTGCGCGTGGCCGGGAGTTGAGCACCGAGGAACTGCGGCGGGCGTGGGCGGCAGGCGTCTGGACCAGGGCCTATGACGCCAAGTACCAGCACGCGGTCGGCAGGCCCGTCACGTCGCTGTCGCAGGACGAGGCCCGCGAGCGCCTCCGTCGTGCCGGGATCGACCCGCCGAGGCCGTAGCCGACGATCACGCGGCGACGCGACGCGACGGGACGACGCCGGCGCCCACCCGGTCAGGTGGGCGCCGGCGTCGGCGGGGTCACTCCCCCGTGCTGAAGGCGGCGTCGAACGAGGCGGCCGGGGGGTCGAAGAGGTGCCGCCGGATGAAGCCGACCGCCTCCTCCGCCCCGCGCAACCGGTCCATGCCGGCGTCTTCCCACTCCACCGAGATCGGACCCCGGTAGCCGATCGCGTTCAACGCGCGGAACGACTCCTCCCACGGCACGTCACCGTGCCCGGTCGAGACGAAGTCCCAGCCGCGGCGCGGGTCGGCCCACGCCAGGTGCGAGCCCAGCCGGCCGTTGCGGCCGTCGAAGCGCTTCTTCGTGTCCTTGCAGTCCACGTGGTAGATCCGGTCGGCGAAGTCGAGGATGAAGCCGACCGGGTCCAGGTCCTGCCACACGAAGTGCGACGGGTCCCAGTTCAGCCCGAACGCGGGCCGGTTGCCGACCGCGTCCAGCGCCTTGCGCGTCGTCCAGTAGTCGTACGCGATCTCCGACGGGTGCACCTCGTGCGCGAACCGCACCCCCACCTCGTCGAACACGTCGAGGATCGGGTTCCACCGCCGGGCGAAGTCGGCGTACCCCTCGTCGATCACGGCCTGCGAGACCGGCGGGAACATCGCCACGTACTTCCAGGTCGACGAACCCGTGAACCCGACGACCGTGTCCACGCCCAGCCGGGCCGCCGCGCGCGCGGTGTCGGCCATCTCCGCGGCGGCACGCTGCCGCACGCCCTCCGGCTCGCCGTCGCCCCAGATCCGCGCGGGCAGGATCGCCTGGTGGCGGAAGTCGATCGGGTCGTCGCACACCGCCTGCCCGACCAGGTGGTTGGAGATCGCGAACACCTCCAACCCGTACTGCTTGAGCATCGCGCGCTTGGCCGGCACGTAGTCGTCGTCCGCCAACGCCCGGTCCACCTCGAAGTGGTCACCGGAACAGGCGATCTCCAGCCCGTCGTAACCCCACCCGGACGCGAGCCGGCACACCTCCTCGAACGGCAGGTCGGCCCACTGGCCGGTGAACAACGTGACCGGTCGGCTCATCGGTGGTCTCCAATCGTGGTCCAGGTCGACTGCTGCCCGGCACTCTCCTCCACCGCCGCGAGCACCCGCTGCACCCGCAGGCCGTCGGCGAAGCTCGGCGACGGGTCGACGCCGCCGCCGATGGCCGTGAGGAAGTCCGCCGCCTCGTGCGTGAACGTGTGCTCGTACCCGAGCAGGTGACCCGGCGGCCACCACGCGCCCACGTACGGGTGATCAGCCTCGGTCACGAGGATCCGCCGGAACCCGGCCGCCGAGCCGTCGTCGGCCGAGAACACCGACAGCTCGTTCATCGACTCGAAGTCGAACGCCAGGCTGCCGCGCGTGCCGTTGACCTCCAGCCGCATCGAGTTCTTGCGACCCAACGCGTACCGGGTCGCCTCGAACGTGCCCAGCGCGCCGGAGGAGAAGCGGGCCAGGAACACGGCCGCGTCGTCCACCGTCACGTCGGAGAACCCGTCGCCGTCGGGCCGGGAGCGGACGAAGGTCTCGGTGGTGGCGCTGACGCCGGTGATCAGGTCGCCGGTGACGTACTGGGCGGCGTCCACGATGTGCGCGCCGAGGTCGCCCAACGCGCCCGAACCGGCCTTCTCCTTCCGCATCCGCCACGTCATCGGCGACGACGGGTCGGACAGCCAGTCCTGCAGGTACACCGCGCGCACGTGCCGGACCTCGCCGATGCGGCCTTCCTCCACCAGCCTGCGGGCCAGCGCGATCGCGGGCACGCGCCGGTAGTTGAACGCGACCATCGACCGGACGCCGCGCCCGGCGGCCTCCTCGGCGGCGGCGGCCATCGCCTCGGCCTCCGCGACGGTGTTGGCCAGCGGCTTCTCGCACAGGACGTGCTTGCCGGCGGCGAGCGCGGCGAGCGCGATCTCGGCGTGCGTGTCGCCGGGGGTGCAGATGTCGACGAGGTCGACGTCGTCCCGGGCGACGAGCGCGCGCCAGTCGGTCTCCACGGCCGCCCAGCCGTACTTCGTCGCCGCGTCCTTGGTGCGCACCGGGTCACGGCCGCCGAGGACGGCCAGGCGGGGCGTCAGGGGCACGTCGAAGAACCGGTGGACGCTGCGCCAGGCGTGCGAGTGCACCGCGCCCATGAACGCGTGGCCGACCATGCCCACGCCGATCTCTTCCGTCATCAGCAGCCTTTCGCAGCAGTGTCGATCCAGCGACGGTGTCGGTCCGGCGACCCGGTCAGGAGTCGAAGCCGACGTCGAGGTACTGGTCGACGTTCTCCTTGGTCACCACGGCGGAGTAGGTGGTGATGGACGCCGGGATGTCGTGCTCGGCCATGTCGCCGATGCCCTTGGCCTGGCCGAGCAGCCTGGCCAGCGCGATCGCCGAGGACGCCATCGACGGGCTGTAGAGCACGGTCGCCTTGACCACGCCGCTGTCGGCCTTGATCAGGTCCATCATGTTGCGCGAGCCGGCGCCGCCGACCATGACGAACTCCTTGCGGCCGGCGCTGTCGATCGCCGCCATCACGCCGATGCCCTGGTCGTCGTCGTGGTTCCACAGCGCGTCCAGCTTGGGCGCCGACTGGAGCAGGTTGGCGGTCTGCTGCTCGCCGGACTCGGACGTGAACGACGCCGAGACGCGCGGCCCGACGGAGAAGCCCGCCTTCGCCAACGCGTCGCTGAAGCCCTTGCTGCGCTCCTGGGTCAGCGGCAGCGAGTCGATGCCCGCGACCTCGCCGATGATCGGGTTCGAGACGTTCTTGGCCTTGAGCTGCGCGGCGATGTACTCGCCCGCGTTGACGCCCATGCGGTAGTTGTCGCCGCCGATCCACAGCCGGTAGGCCAGCGGGGTGTCGAAGACGCGGTCCAGGTTGATCACCGGGATGCCCGCGTCCATGGCCTGGCGGCCGACCTCGGTGAGCGCCTTGCCGTCGAACGGCAGCACCACCAGCACGTCGACCTTGTCGTTGATCAGCGTCTCGACCTGGCCGATCTGCTGGTTGACGTCGTTGGTGCCCTCGGTGGCCTTGAACGTGACGTCGGAGAACTCGTCGGCCTGCGCCTTGGCGTTCTTCGTCATCGCGGCCATCCAGCCGTGGTCCGCGGCGGGCGCGGAGAAGCCGATGGTGACCTGCTTGCCCGGCTGGCTGTTCTGGCCCGAGCCGCCCGCGACGGCGTTCGGCGCGGTGTTGCCGGACTCGTTGGACGTGCACCCGGCGAGCAGGGCGGCGGTGCCGACGGCGGTGGTTCCCCAGAGGAAGCGGCGACGGTCGAGTGAGGGCATGGCTGACTCCCGGGCGGTGTGTCGGGTCGGTGTGGGTGGCTGTGCCGTGCGCGTCAGGTGGTGTGCCCGCCGCGGCGGCGGGCGGTGGTCCGCTGCAGGAGCACCGCGGCGATGATGATCACGCCCTTGGCGATGTTCTGGATGTCGGTGTCGAGGTTGTTCTGGGTGAAGATGTTGCCCACCAAGGTGAAGATGAGGACGCCGATCAGCGTGCCGATCAACGAGCCCCGGCCGCCGCTGAGCAGCGTGCCGCCGATGACGACCGCGGCGATCGCGTCCAGCTCGTAGAACATTCCGTTGGTGGACGCGCCGGAGGTGGTGCGCGCGACGACCATGAGCGCGGCGATGCCGCAGCACAGGCCGGCGATGCCGTAGACGAGCGCGGTGTGCCTGCGGACGTCGATGCCGGCCAGGCGGGCGGCTTCGGCGTTGCCGCCGACGGCGAACGTGCGACGGCCGAAAGCGGTGCGGTTGAGCACCACCCAGCCGACCGCGAACACCGCGGCCAGCATCCAGATCAGCACCGGGACGCCGAGGATGTCGCCGCGGAAGAAGGTGGTGAACCCGGTCTCGGTGACGACCTGCGTGCGGCGGCCGGAGAGCCGTTCGGCCAGGCCCTTCGCCGACGCGTACATGGCGAGGGTGGCGATGAACGGCACGATCTTGCCGTAGGAGATCAGCACCCCGTTGACCAGGCCGCAGCCGAGGCCGACCAGCAGGGCGCACAGCACCATCACCACCGGCCCGTAGGACTGGGTGGCGACGGTGGTCATCCACACGCCCGACAGCGCCACGATCGAGCCGACGGACAGGTCGATGCCGCCGCTGATGATCACGAACGTCATGCCGACGCTGACCACGCCGATCGCCGCGGCCAGCCGCAGCATGGTGGAGATGTTGGCCTCGGTGAGGAAGCTGTCGGGTCGGGTGGCGTAGCCGACGACGCACAGCACCACGAGCACGCCGAGCAGCCCGGTGAGCCTCAGGTCGAGGTTGCGGCGGTGCTTGGGCGGCTCCTGGGGTGCGGCGGATTTCGGGTCGAGGACCCTTGCTTCGGTCACGGGGCCTCCTCAGGCACGACATCGGTGGTGTCGGTGGCGGCGGCTTCGGTGACGGCGCTGCCCGCCATCACCATGTCCAGCACGGCGGACTCGGTGAGCTCGTCGGCACGCCGGTCCGCGATCACCTCGCCGTCACGCAGCACCAGCACCCGGTCGGCGAGGCCGAGCACCTCGGCGACCTCGCTGGACACCAGCACCACGGCCACGCCGGCCGCGGCCAGTTCGTGGATCACCCGGTACAGCTCGGCGCGCGCGCCGACGTCCACGCCGCGCGTCGGCTCGTCCAGGAGCAGCACCTTGCAGCCGCGGACCAGCCACCGCGCCACCACGGCCTTCTGCTGGTTGCCGCCGGAGAACTCGGCGACCAGCCGGCGCGGGTCGGCGGGGCGCAGGTCGAGCCGTTCCAGGGTGGCCTTGGAGTCCTTCAGCTCGCGGGCGCGGTCGAGGAAGCCGGCGCGGCTGTAGGCGGGGAGGCTGGACAGCGTCACGTTGTGCGCGACCGTCAGGTCCAGCAGCAGGGCCTGGGCCTTGCGCTCCTCCGGGGCCAGGCCGATGCCCGCCTTCACAGCGGCGACGACGCTGCCCGGCCGCACCGGTTTCCCGTCGACCGCGATGTGCCCGGCGTCCGGTTTCCGCGCGCCGAACACGGTTTCCAGGATCTCGCTGCGGCCCGCGCCGACGAGGCCGGCGATGCCCAGGATCTCGCCCGCGTGCACGTGGAAGCCGACGTCGCTGAACTCGCCCTTGCGGCTCAGGCCGGTGACCGTCAGCACCTCGCGCGTCGTGTCCACGGTGGACGCCTCGCGGTGCGGGAAGACCGTCTCGACCTTGCGGCCGGACATCAGGTCGACCAGGTCGGCGGTCGGGGTGTCGGCGGGGAGGTTCGCGGCGACCGTGCGGCCGTCCTTGAGCACGGTGACGCGGTTGCCGATGCGCCGGATCTCTTCGAGGCGGTGGGAGATGTAGAGGACGGCGACGCCGTCCTTGGTGAGCTCGCCGACGATGCGGAACAGGTTGTCCACCTCGTCCGCGGCCAGGGCGGCGGTCGGCTCGTCCATCACGATGAGCCGGGCGTCGTGCGCGAGGGCGCGTGCCATCGACACCAGCTGCTGACCGGCGGCGGACAACCGGCCGACCTCCCGGTCGGGGCCGATCTCGGGGTGGCCGAGGCGCGCCATCAACGTCCTGGTGAGGTCGCGGGCCGCGCGGCGACGGGTGAAGCCGAACCTGGTCGGCTCGTGGCCGAGGAACACGTTCTCCGCCACCGAGATGTCCGGGACCAGGTCCAGTTCCTGGTACATGGTGGCGACGCCCAGCCGCAACGCGGCCACCGGCGACGGGAGGGTGGTCCGCGCGCCGCGCCAGGTGATCTCGCCGTCGTCGGGCTGGTGCGCGCCGGCCAGCACCTTGATCAGGGTGGACTTGCCCGCGCCGTTCTGGCCGAGCAGGCAGTGCACCTCGCCCTCGGCGACCTCCAGGTCCACCTGGTCCAGGGCGCGCACGCCGGGGAACGTCTTGCCGATGCCGGTCATCCGGAGCAGGGTCATGCCGAGGCCCCTTCGTGTGAACCGCCCGTCTTCGGGCCGCTGTCCTTGACGGGCACGACGGTCGGGTCGTCCAGCACGCGGCGCAACGCGGCCAGCGCCGCGCCCTTACCGCCCGCGGTGAAGCCGAGGGTGGAGGCGGTGACCCGGGTCCGGCCCTGCTCCTGCGGCGCGACCAGCCAGTCCTGCAGGGCGGCGAAGTAGCCGCCGAGCACGATCTTGCGCGGGTCGAGCACGGTGACGAGGATCGAGAGGCCGGACGCCAGCGCGGCGGCCGTGCGGTGCAGCGCGTCGAGGGTGCGGGCGTCACCGCGCTCGGCCCGGCCGCGCAGGATGGACATGCGCTCGGTCGGCGCGAGCTCCGGGTCGTGCACCCGGTCGTGGCGCGGCGCGCAGGCGTGCAGGAACGCGTCCAGGCCCACCTGCGTCTCCCAGCAGCCGCGGCGGCCGCACGCGCAGTACGTGCTGCCGAGCGGGTCGAGCACCATGTGGCCGACCTCGCCCGCGCGGTTGTCCGCGCCGCGCACCAGCGCGCCGTTGGCGATCACGCCCGCGGCCACGCTGTGGTCGCCGTTGAGGTAGACGAGGTCGTCGACCGGGTCGCCGTCGTGCACGGCGTAGGCGGCGAGGTTGGCCTCGTTGTCGACGTCGAGCCGGTCGAGGGGCAGGCCCGTCCGCGCGGCCAGGCCGTCGACCACGGCCACTTCGCGCCAGCGCAGCCGGGTGGCGGTGGCGGTGCCCGCGGTGCGGTCGGCGCGGCCCGGCACGGCGACCGTGACGGCTGCCCAGTCGGCCTTCGGCAGGTCCTTCAGGGCGGTGCGGGCCAGGTCGGCGAGTCGGTCGAGGGCGTGCTCGGGCGCGCTGGTGTCGCACCTGGTCTGGCGGCGCAGGCGGACGTCGCCGGTCAGGTCGGTGATGGTCGCGCCGACGTGGCCGGGGCGGATGTCGAGGCCGATGCCGCACACCGCGCCGGGGCGCAGCTGGACCAGCTGGCCGGGCCTGCCCTGGGTGGTCGTGGTGCCCGCGCGTTCGGTGAGGCCGCGTCGTTCGAGGTTCGCGAGCAGCGGGGAGAGGGTGGCCTTGGACAGGCCCGACCCGGCGGCCAGTTGGGCGCGGGAGAGGGGGCCGCGGGCGCGGAGCGTACGCAGCAGGAGGCCGAGGTTGGCCTCACGCCTGCCTTCGGTCTGCGCCTGCATCGTGGCTCCGACTTCGTCGGGGAGTCGATCGAACGAGGTGGTCCAGCTCACGTTCGGGGGTAGGTTGCGGCAGATCCTGGCAGTTGAGCGCGCCGTCTGACAAGAACTTGGGCTCTCTTTTGTCGATTCGTTGCAAAAGTCGGCTCGGTTTTGACGGAAGCTCGCGACTGCCGCCACGCCCGACTGCTGCCGCCGAGGAGTGGAGGTGAGGGAGGTGGGGAGGGGCGCGGGGTGGAGGTCGGCGCTGCGCTCCGGGACACCGACAGGCTCAGCTGTGCGCTCCGGGACACCGATCGGCTCGGTACTGCGCTCAGGGGTGGCCTGGCGGTGGGCTCGTGCCAGGTGGGGTGGTCAGGGCCGCAGGGCGCGGAAGGTCTGGCGCAGGTCGGTGGTCCAGGCGTTCGGGTTCTCCCAGGGGATGAAGTGGCCGCCTTGGTCGTGGGCGTTGACGTTCACGTGGTTGAACCAGGTCGCCGGCGGGCCGTTCTTGAACGCTCGGACGCGGTCGTCCGCGGTGTGGATGCCCGGTGGGTTCTCGTAGGTGACGAAGGTGAGGCCGACCGGGGCCTGCACGACCGGGGTGCGGTGGTGGGCCGGGGTCCAGGGGTGGCGGTTGGCGTTGGCGTAGTAGCGCATCGAGGTGGCGATCGAGTTGTTCACCCAGTAGATCGTGGCGTGGGTGAGCAGGTCGTCCTTGGTGAAGACCGACTCGACGTCGCCGCCGTGGTCGCTCCACCCGTGCCAGCGCCGCAGCAGCCAGGCCAGCAGTCCCGCCGGCGAGTCGCTCAACCCGTGGGCCAGGGTGGCGCCGTCGAGCACGTGCACGGCGAGGTGGGACGCCCAGCGGTGGTCCAGTTCGACGATCCGGGCGCGGACGTCGGCGGGCTGGTCGTCGGTCAGGGGCCGGTTGCGGGCGAAGTCCCAGGCGCGGGGGCCGGTGAAGAAGTCCAGCGGCAGCCCGGAGCCGATGTGGATGCCGTACAGCTCGTCGGGGTACTTGTGGCCGAGCTGGCTGGAGACGATGCCGCCGATGTCGCAGCCGCCGGCGGCGTACTTCGCGTAGCCCAGCGTCTCGGTCATCAACGTGTGCCAGAGGTCCGCGACCTTCCAGAAGTTGACGTCCGGGAAGCCGGTGAGCGGCCCCGGGAAACCGAAGCCGGGCAGGGACGGCACGATGACGTCGAACGCGTCCGCGGGGTCGCCGCCCGACGCGGCCGGGTCGGCGAGCGGGTCGATCACCTTCGACCAGTGCCAGAACGTCCACGGCCAGCCGTGGGTGAGGATCAACGGGATCGGGTTCGGGCCCCGGCCGGGCTTGCGCATGAAGTGCACCGGGACACCGGCGACGTTCACCTGGTACTGCTCGTAGGCGTTGATGGCGGCCTCGGCCTCGCGCCAGTCGTAGCCGTCCCGCCAGTAGGCGACCAGCTCGCGCAGGTAGCTGTCCGGGACGCCGTAGGACCAGTCCTCGTTCCCCTCGTCCAACGGCGGACGGGTCGCGGCCAGGCGGGCGCGCAGGTCGTCGAGGACCCGGTCGGGCACGTGGATCGGGCTGGGTTCCAGGGGGAAGGCGTGCGAGGTGGTCACGGCGTGGTTCCTCAACGGGACGGCGGGATCGGCGGTCGGGGGACGGCTCGACTGGGGCCGAGGCTCGGCGGTCGGGGGGCAGCTCGACGGCCGGGCTTCAGCCGGCAGCCGGGGACAGCTCGGCGGCCGGGGTTCAGCCGGCCGGGGAGAAGGCCCGGTCGGTGGCGGACCAGGCGGCGCCCGTGACGCCGGCCAGGTCGCCCAGCTCCGAGAGCACGATGGGCAGGTTGCCGGTGGCCAGCGGCAGTGAGCGGCGGTAGACGGCGCTGCGCACCTCGGCCAGCAGGGAGTGGCCCAGTCTCGACACGCCGCCGCCGATGACGACCATGCCCGGGTTCAGGAAGCTGACCAGGGAGGCGACCACGTGCCCGAGCCGCCGGCCGCCCTCGCGCACGAGGTTGGCGGCGGCGAAGTCGCCGGCCGCGGCGGCGGTGCCGACGTCCTCGGCGGTGAGCAGGCCCTTGTCGTGCAGGGCGGTGGCCAGGGCGACGGAACGACCGCTGCGGGCCAGCGTGTTGGCGTCACGGGCCAGCGCCGAGCCGCCGAAGTACGCCTCCAGGCAGCCGACCTCGCCGCACGCGCAGGCCGGGCCGAAGTCGTCCAGCCTGATGTGCCCGATGTCGCCCGCGGTGCCGGCCACGCCGCGGTAGACCTTGCCACCCAGCACGATCCCGCAGCCGATCCCGGTGCCGACCTTGACGAAGATCAGGTCTTCCAGCGACCGCGCCACGCCGGCGTGGCGTTCGCCCAGCGCCATGGCGTTCACGTCGTTGTCGACCGTCACCGGGCAGCCCCACCGGCCCGCCAGCTCGTCCCGCACGGGATAGCGGTCCCAGCCGGGCATGATCGGCGGCGCGACCGGCATGCCGTCGCGGAAGCTCACCGGACCCGGCAGGCCGATGCCCGCGCCGATGAGCCGGCCCGACGCCTTGGCGTAGACGACGTCGGCCAGCTCGGCGACCCGGCTCAGCACCGGCGCCGGCCCGCTGCGCACGTCGCACTCTTCGCTGCGGCTCTCCAGCACCTCGCACCGGCCGTCGGTGACCGCGACCGTCACCGAGGTCGCGCCCACGTCCACGCCGAGCACGCGCAGGTCGTCGGCCAGGTGGACGAGCGTCGACCGCCGCCCGCCCCGGCTCGCCGCCGGTCCACCGACCTGGACCAGGCCCACGTCCACCAGCCTCGCCAGCTCGGCGGTCAGCTTCGCCCGCGGCAGCTCCAGCCGCTCGCCCAGCGCGACCCGGGACATCGCGCCCTCGTCGCGGAGCAGTCCCAGCAGTTCGGACTGCCTGCCGGAAACCACCCGCGGCTGCTGGCCGCTGCCCGTCGCGCTCATGGCACCAATTTACGGCCAGCGGTCCTCCAGGTGCGCGGCGATCAGGGCGGCGTGGGACAGCGGGGTCCGCAAGTCCGCCACGTCGCCGTTCGTCGTGTAGTCGAGCAACACCACCTCCCCCCGTCGGCTCAACTCCTTCAGCTGCGCCACCTCGTCGGCGACCCGGTGCTCCAGGACCCAGCGGTAGGTGGGCAGGTAGATGGCGCGCCGCGCGTCCTCGTAGGCCAGCAGGCGCTCACCGGCCAGCCCTTCGCGGTGGCCCCGGACCGGGCCCGATCTCCGGACCGTGCGCTTCAACCCGGTCATGGTCTTCACGTCGAGCTTCGCCCGGTCGACGTCCTCGCCCTCGAAGACCTTCAACGCCTGCCAGACGCCCTCCACCGACTGCGCCGTCACCTCCGGCGTGAACGGCACCGGGATGCCGCCGTGCGGGAAGAACGGGCTCAGCCGCACCCACGGCGGCGGCCCCTTCGACGTCACGTCCACCACCGTCGCGCCGGGATGCGTCTTCGCCAACCACGCCGCGCCCCGCCGCCTGCTCGCCACCCGCACCGCCATCGCCGCTCCCCTCCTCGACGCCGTGATGGTGCCAAAGGGGTCCGACAATTCCGGGGGCGTCCACTCCGGACGCCCGGTGTCGCGGCGTGCAACCCGCCGGTGCGGCCCGGCGGTCAGGTGGGAGGACCACGGGTGTCCCGTCCCGTCTGCGGTGACCTGCCGGCGGTCCAGTCGTCGGGAATTCGCGGGCGCACCGCGCCGGGCGGGTGTTGCATACCGGCATGCCGATCGACCAGCACCTGCTCGCCCTGTTCACGCTGACCACCGTCGTCGCGATGGTCACGCCCGGTCCGGACATGCTGTTCGTCCTCGGCTGCGGGATGCGCGGCGGCCCGCGCGCCGGCCTGCTGGCCACGGCGGGCGTGGCGACCAGCGAGGCCGTCCACGTGATCGTGGCCGCCGCCGGCCTGGCGGCGCTGTTCGCCGCGGTGCCGGTGGCGTTCACGGTGGTCCGCACGATCGGCGCGGCCTACCTCGTCTACCTGGGCGTGCAGGCCATCCGCCACCGCGGGCGCACCGTGGTCGGCGAGCCGGTGGCGGGCGGCATGTCCGGTCGTCGGGCCTTCCTGACCGGGATGGCGACCAACCTGCTCAACCCGAAGATGGTCACCTTCACGATCGCGTTCCTGCCGCAGTTCATCAACCCGGACCTGGGCCGGGTGTGGCTCCAGTTCGCCATCCTGGGCGCCATCCTCATCGCGCTGGAGTTCGTGGTGGACGGCGCGGTGGGCGTGCTGGCCGGTCGCATCGGCGGCTGGCTGCGCCGCAGGCACGCCGCCCGCCGCCGGATCGACGTCGCGACCGGCGGCGTGTTCATCGGGCTGGGCGTCCGGCTGGCCGTGGAGCGCTGACCAGCGCGGGCAGGCCGGCGCGGGCGCAGGGCGGCCAGGCTGGGCCGCAGCCGCGCGGGCCCCAGCCGCGGCGACGTACGGGCGGCCAGGCGGGCGAGCACGAGCGTCGACTCCGCAGCCCGTCGGCGGCGATCACCTCGATCGCCGCGTCCACCGCGCGCTGCCTGCGACCGGCCACCACCTCACCCCCGCCTTCGTCGGGTCGGCGGGCTGGTCTACCCCACCCACCCGGACCAGTGGCAGCGGTTGCGGGCGGAGCGCCGCCTTGCCAGGGTGGCGTTCGACGAGGCCGTGCGACGGGAGGCGCCCGTGCGGGCGTTCTCCCGCACGACGACCGCCGACACCCGGATCGGCCCGACCCCCATCCCCGACGGCAGGAAGATCCCCCATGCTCCTCGGCACCGCCGACCTCGACCCACGCCGGCGAAGCGGGTGCACCACGTCGACCAGGCCGGACCTTCGGAACAGCGCCACGACGACACCTCGCGCGCAGCGACCCGTGCACGCGCACGACGACGGAGGCTCTCAGTGACTCACACGGTTCGTGGCGTGGTGGCCCGGGGCAAGGGCGCGCCGGTCGAGGTGACCGAGGTCGTGGTGCCGGATCCGGGACCGGGTGAGGCCGTGGTGGAGGTCCAGGCGTGCGGCGTGTGCCACACCGACCTGCACTACCGCGAGGGTGGCATCAACGACGAGTTCCCGTTCCTGCTCGGCCACGAGGCGGCCGGGGTGGTGTCGCAGGTCGGCGACGGCGTCACCGGTGTCGCGCCGGGCGACTTCGTGGTGCTGAACTGGCGCGCGGTGTGCGGCGCGTGCCGCGCGTGCCTGAAGGGCAAGCCCTGGTACTGCTTCGACACCCACAACGCCGCTCAGCCGATGACGTTGGCCGACGGCACGCCGCTGTCGCCCGCGCTCGGCATCGGGGCGTTCGCCGAGAAGACCCTGGTGCACGCCGGGCAGTGCACCAAGGTCGACCCGAAGGCCTCCCCCGCCGTCGCCGGGCTGCTCGGCTGCGGCGTGATGGCCGGGTTCGGCGCGGCGGTCAACACCGGCGGCGTCGGCCGGGGTGACAGCGTCGCCGTGATCGGCTGCGGCGGTGTCGGCGCGGCGGCGGTGGCGGGCGCGAGCCTCGCCGGCGCGACCACGATCATCGCGGTCGACCTCGACCCGAGGAAGCTGGAGTGGGCACGCGGCCTCGGCGCCACCCACACCGTGGACGCCGAGTCGGAGGACGTCGTGGCCCGGGTGCGGGAGCTGACCGGCGGGTTCGGCGCGGACGTGGTGATCGACGCGGTCGGTCGACCCGAGACGTGGGAGCAGGCGTTCTACGCCCGCGACCTCGCCGGCACCGTCGTGCTGGTCGGCGTGCCGACCCCGGACCTCCGCGTCGACCTGCCGCTCATCGACTTCTTCTCGCGCGGCGGCGCGCTGAAGTCGTCCTGGTACGGCGACTGCCTGCCGTCCCGCGACTTCCCGTACCTGATCGACCTGCACCGGCAGGGCAGGCTCGACCTCGACGCGTTCGTCAGCGAGACCATCGCGCTCGACCAGGTCGAGGAGGCGTTCGCCAAGATGCGCCGCGGCGACGTGCTGCGCTCGGTGGTGGTCTTCTGATGGCACGCGTCGACCACGCCGTCACGCGCGGCACGTTCAACCTCGACGGGCAGACCTTGGCCGTGGACAACAACGTCTGGGTCATCGGCGACGACACCGAGTGCGTGGTGATCGACGCGCCGCACGACGTGGGGGCGATCCTCCGGGTCGTCGGGGGGCGGGAGGTGAAGGCGATCCTCGCCACGCACGCCCACGACGACCACGTGCGCGTGGCGCCGGAACTCGCCCGGGCGACCGGCGCGCCCGTGCTGCTGCACCCCGCCGACCGCGTGCTGTGGGACCTGACCCACCCGGACGTGAAGCCGGACGGCGACCTCGCCGACGGCCAGGTGGTGGAGGTGGCGGACGTCGCGCTGCACGTGCTGCACACGCCCGGCCACGCGCCCGGCGCGTGCTGCTTCCACGTGCCCGCGCTGGGCGTGGTCTTCACCGGCGACACGCTGTTCCACGGCGGTCCGGGGGCGACCGGGCGGTCGTACTCGGACTTCGACGTCATCGTCGACTCGATCTCGCGGCGGCTGCTGACCCTGCCGGAGCGGACGGTCGTGCACACCGGGCACGGGGAGGACACCACCATCGGCGCGGAGGCGCCGCACCAGGGCGACTGGATGACGCGGGGCCGCTGACCGCGCCGGGCCCGCGTGCGGTCGACGACGCGGGCCCGGCGGCCGTCACCCGCGGGTCGCGCCAGGACGCTGTGGCCGGGTCGGCGGCGGCCACCCGGCTGATCGTCCGCCGCATCCGCAGGTCGCGCCACGACGCGCGGCCAGGTCGGCGGCGCCCACCGCGGTGATCCAGTCGTCCCGGTCGCCAGTCGTCCCGGTCGCCGGGCGGGCCGGTCGCCGGGCGGGCCGGTCGCCAGGCGGGCCGGTCGCCGGGCGGGCCGGTCGGGTGACACAGGCGTCAGTAGATCCGCGTGGACGTGTAGATCAGGGTGAAGCCGGTGTTGGTCAACGCGCCGGCGGAGTCGAAGCACGCGATCCAGACGTGGGTCTCGTCGGCACGGCTGTAGTCGTTGAGCTGCATCACGCTGCAGTGGTTGCCGCGGCCGTGCGCGGTCACGTGGACGGTGCTGCGGATGTGGCCGTTGGTGAAGTACGCCTTGTACTTGCCGGTGGACAGCCGGTCCAGCGTCATCGGGGCGTTGCCCGACGCCCACCTCGTGGTGATCACCGGCGCGCCCGAGGTCGGCGAGTCCTCGGCGACGAGGTAGTCGCCGACCGGCTTGCGCGGGTCGTCCAGCAGGTTGCCCTCGACGGTGAACGCGGCGGTGAACGCGGTGTCCGCCGGCGAGCCGTCCGGCGCCGTGCACGCCAGGTCGGCGAGGTGCCCGCGCCTGCCCACCACCGCGCAGTGGCGCAACGCCGGGCCGACCGCCGTCACCTCGACCGCGCCGCCCGACGAACCGGGGAACTCCGCCGTGTACCGGCCGACACCCGTCCTGGTGACCGCGCCCGCGTTCACGCCGTGCCGCCAGTCGGGGACGAAGGTGGCCGCGGTGGGCTGGTCGTCGAAGACGAACCCGCGCCTGGCCGAGGCGGACCCGGCCAGGTACCGCACGAAGAACGGCACGTCGTCCGGGTTGCCGGCGCGGTCGAAGCACACCACGTCGACCACCTCGTCGGCGCCGTCCTGGAACCACCCCGCCGGCTGGCACGACACCCCTGGCCGGTAGCCGACCGAGCCACCCCAGGCGGCGAAGTCCTGGGTGGTCACCTTCACGCTGCCGCCGGGCGCGCCGACGGCGGGCAGCCGGATCCGCTGCCTGCCGACGGCGACGTGCGTGGCGGTCGGGTGGCCGACGGCCGGCTTGGTCATCTCCCACGGGCCGTAGGTCCAGTTCGCTTCGTCGTTGTCGGGCACGGGCCCGGACAGCCACCGGGTGGTCCCGACCGCGCCGTCGACCGGCCAGACGCGGACGTGACCCCACGTGGCCGGGATCGTCGGGCGGGTCGTGGTGGTGGTCGTGCCGGTCTCGGTCTTGGTCGTCGGGTATCCGGGCCGGCCCGTGTCGTGCCCACCCGGCCCTTCCCGGTCCTCCGGCACGCCACCCGGTGTGGTGCCGTTCGTCGGGGCCGGTGCGGTCACGGGGCCGTCCGGCGCGGTGGTGGTGGGGCCGTCGGTGACGTTCGTGCCCGGCGGCTGACCCACCACCGCGGCGGTCGGTGGCATGGCCGTGGCCTGGTCACGGCTGCCGGACGCCGACATGGTGGCCAGCACGAGCCCCGCCACCGCCACCATCGACACGACCCCGCGCACCACGGCCGGGTTCTCCTGCACCAGCCGTGCCAGCTGGACGCCTCCCGGCGTGCTCGTCAGCACGCCGACGCACGCGTCCCGCGCCGCCTTGGCCGACGCCGCCACCGTGCCGCCCGCCTCGGCGATCCTGGCCAGTAGAGCGTCCACAGTGGACAACGGCTGCCGCGCGGACAGGTGCTGGACCTCCCCGTCCAGCTCCCGCACGCGGGACGCCAGCCGCTCGTCCTGGTCGTCGCCGATCAGGCTCACCGCGCCGGCCAGCAGCTCGGCGGCCTGCCTGGTGTGGCCGTCGTTGAGCCGGCACACGGCCAGCGCGTAGCGGAAGGACAGCTCGTCGCGCACCGAGCCGGCGCCGACCGCGGCGCGCAACCCGAGCCCGAGCACGATCGCCAGCGCGCCCCAGTGCCGGGTCCACGCGAGCG
Organism: Actinosynnema sp. NPDC049800; assembly: GCF_040656635.1. Classification (NCBI taxonomy): domain Bacteria; kingdom Bacillati; phylum Actinomycetota; class Actinomycetes; order Pseudonocardiales; family Pseudonocardiaceae; genus Actinosynnema; species Actinosynnema sp. NPDC049800. The sequence goes on from NZ_JBFAMT010000006.1 coordinate 48,473, forward strand.
CGGCGGACGCCGTGCGGGCCAGGGCCAGCGCGGTCTCGTGCAGCTCCGCGTCCAGGGTCCGCTCCAGCGCCCGTTCGACGACGTGGATCTCACCGGCGACGGCGGCGGGTCGCGCGCCCGCCACCCACTCCGCGACGCGTTCCACGAGCGGGACGAGGTCGGCTCCGGCGAACGGCGGCACGACGCCGCTGACGCGGTAGCCGCCGTCCTCGACGTGCGCCAAGCGCTTGCGCGCCAACAAGGCCGCACCTTCGGCCTCGGGCACGCCGCAGACGGCGGTGAGCAGTCCCACGCCCCACCGCACGTCCCCGAGCGCGGCGAGCGTGCGCAGGGCGCGATCGGCCTGATCGGTGAGCGAGTCGAGGACGACGGCGACGCCCTGCGCGAGCGCCTCGGCGCTCGACACGCCCTCGGGCACCGTGCCGAGGCGGCGGGCGGAGTCCCGGACCGCGGCGCGCTCGATGACGTCCAAGGGGTTGCCGTCGCACGCCCGCCAGTCCTCTGCCACCTCGTCGGCGTCGACCTGGTCGCCGAGTTCGTCCCGCGCCATGAGGAGCGCGTCGTCGAAGGACAGCCCGCCCAACGGCCGCCGCCGGCCCGCCACCCACAGGTCGTCGCGCCGGGACGTCAGGACGAACACGCTGCGGGGCATCGCGGACAGGAGCAGGAGCGCTTCGTCCGGGGGCAGGTCGACGCCGTCGAGCACCACGAGCGCCCGGACGTCGCCGAGCGCCCGTCTCGCCAGGTCGTCGGGCACGACCGCGTCCGCGTCGACCTCGAAGCACTCGTGCAGGAGTTCCCGGACGGCGTGCGCGGCGGTCCGGAACCGCCCGGTCGACCACACCACGCCCACGTCGGAACCGAGCACGCGCCCGGACAACGCCCCGGTGTTCGCCGCGTGCTGGAGCAGCAGGGTCTTGCCCGAGCCTCTCGGTCCCGTCACCACCACGTGGCTGCCGGCGGCCACGGTGTCGCGCAGGAAGGCCAGGTCGTCCTCACGCCCGCGCAGCGGCGAGCGGGGCGTCTGCTCGACGGTCGCCGGCAGCGCCCGTCGCACGAGGTCGCCGCGCCTGAGCACCGGCCGCCGATCGACCACCTGGTGGACGTGGATGTCCCGCCCGGCCTGCAGGACCTGGGCGGCTCCGAACGCCAGGGCCCGCTGGCCGGGCACCCTCCGCCCGATCCCGGGCCATCGCCGAGTACCCACCGCCAGCCATGGTCCTACGACCTCCCGCAGCGGAGGCCGCAACGATGCGGACCAACCAGGGAAATGCTCGGTCCACCGGATCTCAGCGGCACGCGCGGTCGGCCGGACGAAGAGGTGTGGCGTCGCGGTCGACCGCGTGCCGGACCGCGGCGGTCCAGGTGGCCCCCGCGCCTCAGCGTGGCGTGGTGGGGCACCAGGACGCGCGGCGGAGGTCGACGTCCTGGCGGTTCGGGTAGTCGCCGCACGACGCCAGCACGGTGGGCGCCTTGCCGTCCGCCACCCGCAGCACGGCCACGAACTTGTCGATCGGCACCTGGCCGTCGCCGAAGTCGATCACGCCGCTCTCGCCGGACAACGCCCGCGCGCCGCCGACGTCGCTCATCTCCTTCCAGATGTGACCGGGCGAGACCGGGATGTTCCCCAGCTGGATCATCGCGTGCACGTACAGGTACAGGGTGTCGTAGGTGAGCGCGGCGTGGCCGTCCAGCGACGGGTTCGCGCCACCCTCGCACTCCTCCGGCATGAGCTCCCGCAGCTTCTGGTGCATCTCGGTGGCCGCCGCGCAGTCCGGCGAGCCGATCGCGAACGACACGTACTCGAACGGGATCTCGGGGTGCTGCCCCCGCAACGTGTCGTTGGCCGCGTAACGGGCGATGTCGTCACCCGCGAGCAGCGCCGGCGGGTCGCTCTTGCACCCGGCGCTCAGCCCGTCCATCAGCTTGCCGAAGTCCGCCGGCCGGCCGGCGAAGAACACCACCTCGTCCTCGCCGACGCCGCACAGGTCCTGGCCGAGCCGCCTGGCGTCGGAGCCCTGCCCGTCCGACGCCGGTCGGTACGACTCCTCGCGCACCCGCAGCCCCTGTTCGGCGAACCGCTCCGCCACGTCGAGGCGCAGGTTGGCCGCGTAGGAGTCCGCCTCGTCGCTGGAGTGCACGATGACCACGCCCCGCTTGGCGGGGTGCGCCGCCCGCACGTGCCGTGCCGCGACCTGCGCCTGGCGGTCGTTGGTCGGCGAGACCTGGAAGTACATCCGGGTCGCGGTGGGCATCGCGTCGTCCGAGAGCGTCGCGGCCACCACCGGGAGCCCGACCTCGCCCAGCTCGGTGATGGTGTTCCTGGTCGGCGTGCTGCTCAACGCCATGCCGAGCACGCCGATGATGCTCTTGTCCTCCGCCAGCATGGGCCGGAGCTTCTCGGCCAGCACCTCACCGTGCTGCATGGCCGAGCCCGCGTTGCTGAGCAGGACCCGGATCAGGGGCTCGTCGGAGTCGGTGCGGTCGAGCAGCCTCGCCTGGCGGGCCGCGACGCCGACCAGCCGGGCGGTGTTGCTGGCCAGCGCGTCGTGGCTCGCGCTCATGGCCGACACGTACACGACGGTCGCGTAGGGACGTCCGGGGTCGCGCTCGTGCGCCTCCACCACCCGCCGGTTCTGGTCCACGATCAGCTGCTGGATCCGGTTGAAGCGCGTGAGGTCGTCGCCGGCGGGCGCTTCGAGCAGCGGCACGAGACCGGTGGTGACGCCGACGCAGTCGTCCCCGATCCGCTGCAGCGTGTGCGCGTCGGGGTTGTCGCGGTCCAGCCCGCAGTGCGCGTGGCGCCAGGACTCGTCCGCCGCGACGATGTCGCGCACGTGCCGGTAGCCGACCGTCGCCACCGACGCGAGCAGCAGCACCACCACGATCGCGAGCACCGACGTGCGCGACCAGACCGGCGCCTGCCGCACGGACAGCGTGGCCGTCGGCGGCACCTCCCCGCGCACGACGCTCACGTCGGGCACCTGCAACGGCAGGAACCACGCGGTGGGCCGGCGGGCCCGGCTGTCGGTGGCCAGCTTGCGCGCCCACGTCTCGTAGGCGTGGCCCGCCTGGCTCACCGACGCCGGTTCGCGCTCGGCGGTGGTCTCCGCGTCCGGCGGCACCTTGGCGCTGCCGGAGATGATGACCAGCGGGTCGAACGCGCCGGTGTCGTTGCGCACGTCGTTGATGATCTTCAGCACAGCGTAGCCGCCGTTGTCGCGGCGGATGCCGTCCAGCAGCACGACCGGGTACACCGTGCGGCGGGCCGACCTGATCCGCCACCACGACCGGCGGTACGCGCGGCGCACGTCCTCCAGGAACGCGTTGACCAGCAGCTTGGCCAGCTGGCCGGTGTCCTCGCGCGGCTCGGCGCTCTCGCCGGGCACGAGCGCGGAGGTCAGCCGCTCGGCGAAGCCGATGAACGTGCCAGGGTCGTGCGGCGCGAGGTAGGGCTGGCGCAGCAGCCACCGGTACTCGCTGCCCGGCACGAGCCCGCGCAGCTTCGCCCGGAACAGGAACGACGGCGCGAGCCGCACCACCAGCCGCACCCACCACGGCGCGGTGCCGGTGGCGTCGTCCAGCACGTCCTTCAGGTCGTCGCCGCTGCGGCGGCCGAGGTCGCGCTCCCGTAATCGGGTCAGCAGGGTGGCGGCCGACTCGGGGTCGGCGCCGTCCATCCGCTGGTTCATCAGCCAGTAGACGAGCTCGAAGCGCCGGAACTCGTGCCGCCCGTAGCGGTCGTTGGCGCCGTGGGCCAGTTCGCGGGCGACGTGCACCAGCACCGAGCCGACCGCTTCCAGCGTGCCGGTCTCGGGCGTGTCGGCGTCGGCGGCCGGTTCGGCGAAGCGGTGGTAGGCGTGCGGCACGCGGCCGGGGTGCGCGCCGCGCAGGTGGGCCTGGAGCGCCTGGAGCAGGCCGTCGGCCGGCTTGCCGCGGACGAGGCAGACCAGCGGGATGCCGCGGTCGCCGCTCGCCCGCGCGCCCGCCCGGCGGCCGGGCAGCTCGCCGAACCGGGGTCGTTCGGTGAGGTCCTGCAGGAGCTTCACCAGCTCGTCCACGACGTCGACCGACGACAAACGCTCCCCTGCACCGTGTTCGGCCACCGGACTCCTCGCGGACCAGCCTCGTCCCACCCTCGGCGGCGTGACGCAGGACTTCCGACTTTAGCCGTCCGGAGGGTCCGGTTCGGGCGGTTCCGCCAGGATCGCCCCACGTCACCGCACTCTTGCGGACCAAGACGGGCCGTGGTCCGGGCATCAACGTCGGCGGCGGAGCCGGGCCGGTTCGACCTCGACCGCGACCTCGACCGCGACCGCGCCGCGCCCGACGTCCGCAACCTGAGCCTCGGGCCGGCGCGACACCTACAACCCGCCGACGGGCACCGGTGGCTCCCGTGTTTGCGCCGTTCGAGGCCGGTCCCTCCCACGCCCACTACCCTTCTCACCCGTTAGTGGCACACAGAGCAACAATCGGTAGTGGTTGCTCGCCACAAACGTGACGAGCGTCACCCATTAACGCCCATGCCTTGCCTCCGCAAAACACGAACGGTTACGTTCTCGGCCGCAGATCACGGTTCCATCACCGAAGGGACACGGGCCCGACATCCCCCGATACGGCCCAAGTCCACCTGGATCCCCCGCCAGGTCTCCGGTGACGGAGTTCCCCGACCGCAGGAGGCTGCACCCTTGGCTCGGCACGTCCGTCACAAGAACAAACGTGGGCAGACCACCTTCCAGGTACCCCCGCCGCCGCCCGGCTACAAGGGCGCGCACCGGGCCGAGGCCGAGCGGGTGCTCCCGCGACGCATCGCCGGTGTCGCGGTGGCCGTCGGCATCGTCTCCGGCGCCGGAGCGGCGGCGCACGCGATGACCGGGACGTTCAGCCCGGTGGCCGGTGGCGCGGACCTCGGCGGCGTGCCGGACGAGACGGTGCGCACCGGCAAGGTCGACACGGTGCACGCCGTGGACCTCGGCTCGGAGACCGCCCGGATCATCCGCCAGGAGCAACTGGCCGCGCTGCACACGTTCAACCAGGCCAGCGGCATCGCGCAGGACGGCTACACGGCCCGCAAGGCGGCCGAGGAGCAGGCGGCGCGCGAAGCCCGCGAGGCCGAGGAGGCGCGCAAGCCGCCGAAGCAGCGCCAGGTCGAGGGCTGGATCCGCGAGGCGATCGCCGTCCTGGCCGCCAACGGCACCGCGATCGACGAGAGCAGCGTCGACGAGATCTACACGATCATCATCAAGGAGTCCAACGGCAACCCGAACGCCGTCAACACCTGGGACTCCAACGCCGCCCGCGGCACACCCTCCAAGGGCCTGATGCAGTGCATCGACCCGACGTTCCAGTCCTACAAGCTGGCCGGGTACGACGACATCTACGCGCCGGTCGACAACATCATCGCGGGCGTCCGCTACACCTACGCGCGCTACGGCGGCTTCGCCCGCCACCCCGGGCTCGTCGGCATCAACGCCGGCACCGGGTACGTCGGGTACTGAGCGGGTCGAGCCGGTCGCCGTCCCGGTGGGACGGGTCACGCCGACGCACCGCGACGAACGGGTGCACGAGAGCCGCGGCCGACCGCCGTGCGCGGCGACCGGTTCGACGAACGCCTGGTCCGACGAACGCCCGAGCCGCGGGCCGTCGCGGTGACCGGACGTTCCCGATCGGCTCCCGCGTCGCGCCGGGTCACCCGACCGACCCGGCTCAGGGGCCCTCTGGCCGAGGACCCCTGACCGAACCTCAGCCCAGGCGGAAGTCGGCGACCCGGATCGGCGACGGCGTGGTGCCGCTGGAGCGCTGTTGGTACTGCACCGACAGCACGCCGTCCGCGGCCAGCCTGGACGTGTCGACGTTGACCTCGCCGAACGCGTTCATCGACGACCGGTCGAAGACCAGGGTCCAGTCGGTCCACCCACTGGCCTTGCTCGCCGACACGATCCGGCCGCGCGGCATCACCAGGTAGGCGTTGTCGGCGCGGTCGAAGACGAGCTTCGTCCTCTGGGTGCTGCCCGGCGCCACCGGCACCTCGCGCTTGGTCCACGTGCCGTTCGAGTTGCGCACCACGTGGAACGTCCGCCCGTACTGGGTGCGCTGCTGCGAGTAGTTCGAGACGCACTGCGTGAACCGGCCAGGCACGTAGCTGATCACCACGTGGGGCGTGCCCGCCGAGTCCGCGTTCTGGCCCTCCTGGTTCATCAGGCCGTGGTTCGGGTCCAACGGGTCCGCGACCAGGCCCGGCGAGGTCACCGACACCCGCGTGCCGCCCGTCGTGCCGACGACCGCGCCCGCCCCGTTGCGCCAGGTCCGACCGCGGTCGTCGCTGTAGACGTAACCGGTGTCGTGGTTGGTCAGGCCGCCCGGGCTGCACAGCACGCCCGAGTTGCCCTCGCGCCAGGTGAACGCCGCGTGCAGCCGACCGCGCCGGTCGTAGGTCAGGCCGTGCAGGTACATGTTGCGGGTCGTGGACACGACACCGTTCGGCCCCTGGTAGTTGCCGGTGGCCGACGACCACCCGCCCAGCCGCCGCCACGCGCCGCCGGTGTACTCGGCCAGCTCGTTCACGCCGTTGCCCGACCTGCCGGTGCGGAAGCTGAACTGCAACGCGCCCTCGGGCGTGACGACGAACTGCGGGTACGTCATGTTGCCGAGCTCCACCCCGCCCAGGGTCCGCTGCACGGCGCCGAACACCGACGGCGACCAGGCGTGCGAACCGGGCTGCGAGGCGAGCCCGGCGACCGACTTCGAGTAGTACAGCCGCGTGTCGTGGGTGTCCATCGCGACGTGCAGCGTGCCGTCCTGGGGCGAGATGCCCAGCGAGATCACGTTGTGCGAGTCGTCGGCGCTCAGCCGGTGCGGCAGCACCGCCTTCTCCCAACTGCCGCCCAACGCCCGCCGCGCGATCACGGCGTTGCGCGTGGAGGTGTACCAGGCCGCGTACTGGTGGCCGTTGTAGGTGACCAGCGCGTCCTGGAACGCGTTGTTGTTGACCAGGCCGTCGTAGGACACGAAGTACAGCGCCGACTGGTCGAGCAGCGTGTCGGACAGCAGGGTGACGCCCGGCGCGGCCTGCGCCACGCCGGGCTGGACCAGGGACGCGGCCAGCACGATGGCCGCCGCGAGTGGTGCCTTCCTCATTGAAGACCTCGGGGATCGGTTGTCGGTGACGACGGCGGACCACGACTGTGACACAAGGCTGAAACGTTTCACAAGAAGTGGTCCACCGGGTGCCGATCACCCACCCGCGGTCGGGCCGCGCGGAAGCCTGTCGGCGGACGTGTCAGGGGCGCAGGCCGGCGCGCACGACGAGCGCGTCGTGGTCGGTGTGCGTGGTCGGCTCGATCTCCAGCACGGGCGCGGCGAGGGTGCCGTAGGCGTGCTGGATGCCGGGCGCCTGCGTGGCGGCGGCGTCGGTCAGCGTCCAGTGACCCCGCGGCGCGCAGGAGGCACGCCGGTTGACGTCGCCGGCGAAGAGGGTCGGTCGCCCGCGGGAGGCGAGCACCCCGGTCAGCTCGGCGCACTGGACCGCGTTGGGGGTGCCGGGCGCCTCGCCGCCGGTGGACAGGTGGGTGGTGCACACGTCCACGCGGCGGGCGGTCGTCACGCACAGCCAGCGCCGTTGCTCAACCCCGTTGAACACCGAGAACGGCGCGTCCTCGGCGGCGTGGATCGCCTCCTTGGTCAGCACGGCGTTGCCGAACACGCCCCGGCCCTCCGGCGACTTGCAGGCCAGCGGGGCGCCGCGGTAGATCACCGTCGCGAAGCGGTGGTGGTAACCGGTGCGCGCGGCGATCTCGGCCACGTCACCGCTGCACGCCTCGTTGAGGGTGACCGCGTTGACGTCGTTGGCCTCGATGCGGGCGACCACCTCGGCCACGATCTTCGGGTACTCGGTCCTGGCGTAGCAGCCGGCGTACCCGCTGGAGCAGACATTCATGTGCAGCAAGGAGTAGGGCGGGCGCGCGCCCGGCCCGTCGGCCTCGGCCACCCCGGGTGACAGCAGGCCGATGGCCACCAGGCAGGCGAGCAGTGCGGCGCGCGAGCGCGCGGTGCGTCGTGGGATCACAGCGGGATTGTGCGGACCGCGCACCGGGATCCCGAAGGCCCTTCGGCAACTGTTCACCGCGGCGCACGCCGCCGGTCAGCGCCCGGTCGTCATCGGGGCGCCCACGGACGGGTCCTTGGTGTTGACGAGGTAGTCGGTGGGCGGCAGGGAACCGTCCGGGGCCCGGGGGCCTTCGGCGGTGGTCGCGTCCAGGCTGCGCAGCACGTGGGTGCCCCAGTCGGGCAGGTCCCAGGTGTTGCCGTCGGCGGGGACCCGGCGGGCGGGGACGACCTGCTCGCGGTTGCCGAAGGAGAAGTTGCGGCGCACCGCGGAGTCCGAGGAGCCCAGGGCGAAGCCGTCGCCGGCGTTGCGCAGGGCGCTGTTGCCGGTGAACGCCTTGGGCGTCGAGCCGCCGGCCGCGAAGCCGTCGCCGTTGTTCTTCCACGCGGCGCTGCGGGTGACGACGTGCGCGCCCAGCTCGCCGAGGTCGAAGCCGCGGCCCGAGCCGCCGACCGAGGGCAGGGACCAGCGGTTGACGCCGTTGCCCCAGGACCAGGTCGAGTCCACGGTGACCGGGTCGGTGAAGCCGTCGACCACCAGCCCGTCGTCGACGTTGTGGAACGTCCGGCAGCCGCGCACCACGTTGCCCGCGCCCGAACCGGGACCGAGGACCAGCCCGTCCGCGTCACGGCCCGCCGGGTCGTGGTTGTCGTGGAAGTCGCTGTCGAGCACCTGGTTGTCGGCGGTGTCGGGTCCGTGCAGGTGCAGCCCGGAGCCGAGGTTGCCGTGCACCGACAGGCCCTGGAACACCGTGGCGCGGCACGACCGGCACGAGTACGCGACGCCCGGCGCGCCGGTGATCTCCAGCCCCCGCACGACCCAGTGCGCGGCTTGCTGCGTGACGAACGGCCCGCCGCCGCGCACCAAACCGCCGTCCAGGACGGCGTGCTCCCCCGCCGCGCTCATCAGCGTGATGGGCTGGTCGGGCGTGCCGCTGGTGGTGATCTCCACCGGGGAGGCCGGGCGGTGCGTGCCGCCGCGCAGGTAGATCGTCTGACCGGGCCGCACCACGGACACCGCGTGGCCCAGCGAGGCGAACGGCTCGGCCTCGGTGCCCGCGCCGGCGTCGCTGCCGCCCGGTGCGACGTAGAGCGCCACCGGGACGTCCGTGACCACCGCCGACGTCGTGGTCGCGGTGGCCGGCCCGGTCGTCGCGGCCGCCGTGGTCGAGAGGGTGGGCAGGGCGATCTCCTCGCGCCGCTCGTCCGGCGGCGTCGGCGTGACCCACACCGTCAACGCCACGGCCGTGCCGCCGACGATGGGCACGGCGGCCAGGACCGGTTTCGTCCACACCAGGTCGAAGAACCGCCGCACCGCCTCGACCACGCCGGCGTGCGCGGGCACGTGCGGCAGCACCGACGGCACCGCCAGCAGGCCGATGCCCAGCGCCAGCTGGTCGGACGAGGTCCGCGGGACGCCGACCGCCGCGCACACGGCGCAGCCGCGCACGTGGCGGGCCAGGCGCTTGAGCCACCGCCGCTCGGGGACGCCGGCCCAGCCCCGGCCGGTGTCGGCCAAGCCGGGGCACCGCGGTGTGGCCCGCCACGCGCGCAGCACGGTGCGGGCGGTCAGCAGCCGTTCCTTCACGCGCCGCACCCGCACCGCGGCGTGCGCGGGGCTGACCGACAGCGCCTCGGCCACCTCGGCCCTGGTCAGCTCCCCGTTGACCTCCTGCCACCACAGCGCCAGCACGCGTTGCTCGTCCGGCTCGAGCCACCGGGTCGCGGCGAGCATGTCCCGCCGCTCCTGCTGCGCCATCACCCGGTCGACCGCGTCGTCGGCGACCCGCGCGCCGAGGTCGGAGGGGTCCGCGAGGCCGTCGAGCGGCAGTCGGCGCGCGAGCGCGGCACGGCGGCCCCGGGCGTGGTTGCGGACCTGCCGGATGGCGGTGGTGACGACCCACGCGCGGAACCGCTCCGGGTCGTCGAGCGCGGGCAGGCCCCGCACCACCCGCAGCATCGTCTCCTGCACCACGTCGTCCGCCTCCGGGTCGCCGGGCAGCGCGCGGTGGACCACGTTGGCGACCAGGGGCAGGTAGGCCGCGAGCAGGTCGTCCAGCGCGCGCCGGTCACCGGACCTGGCCGCCGCGACCACCTCGGCGTCGACCGTCGTGCGCACTCGTGGCCTCCCCTCGACCGGCCGCACGCTGCGCGCGCGACGCGGGCGCAAGAGGCTCGCACAGGTGGTGAAACGTTGTAAAGATCGTCGAACCGTTCGACGCCCCGGCCCGTGCCGCTCGTCCGAACGAGTGAACCCGGCCCGTTTCTGTTATCGCTAACAAGCCGCTGTGTCTGTGCACCGGAGCCTCGTCCCCGGTCGGGACGGGGCCTCACCGTCATCGATGCCGGTCCGAGGAAGGAACCCCCTGTGCAGGGCAGCAGAAGTGAAGGAGCCGACGGCGTTCGGCGGACGTGGTGGCCGGTGTGGTCGCCGGTGGTCGCCGTGCTGGCGTTGGCCCTCGGCGCGACGGTCCTGACGTCGCCCTCCGCCACCGCGGCCACCCCCGTGGCCAACACCACCTACACGGTCGCGGTGAAGAACAGCGGCAAGTGCCTCGACGTGCCCTACGGCGAACCCGTCGACGAACTCAAAGTCCAGCAGTGGACCTGCTCCAACGGCACCATGCAGCAATGGACCCTCCGCGACGCCGGGTCCGGCCTGTTCACCATGACCAACGTCGCCAGCGGCAAGTGCCTCGACATCCCCCACGGCGAAGCCACCCTGTTCCTCCAAGCCCAGCAATACACCTGCTGGGACGGCCAGATGCAGAAATGGCGCCTCACCCCCTCCGGCACCGGCACCTACCAGATCACCAACGCCCAAACCGGACTCTGCCTCGCCAACAAGGACGCCGCCCAGGACAACGGCATCGCCATCGTCCAGGAAACCTGCACCGCCAACAGCAACAAGCAATGGCTCTTCACCCCGGTCGGCTCGACCGCGCAGCCGACCGTGGCCGCGGACGGCACGGGCCGGTACCGGACGGTGCAGGAGGCGGTCAACGCCGCGCCGACCAACAGCTCCGCCCGGACCGTGATCACCATCAAGGCGGGCACGTACCGCCAGGTCGTGACGGTGCCCTCGACCAAGACCAACATCACGTTCCAGGGCCTGGGCTCGTCGCCGTCGCAGACCGTGCTGGTGTTCAACAACAGCGCCTACACGCACGGAACGTTCAACAGCGCCAGTGTGTTCGTGCAAGGCAAGGGCTTCGAGGCGCACAACCTGACGATCTCGAACGACTTCGACGAGAACTCGACGTCGAGCGGTCACCAGGCGGTGGCGCTGCACCTCAACGCCGACCGCGCGGTGTTCAAGAACGTCCGGCTGCTCGGCGACCAGGACACCTTCCTGGTCAACGACAACACCCGCGCCTACATGGCGGACTCCTACGTCGAGGGCACCGTCGACTTCATCTTCGGCGGCGGCACCATGGTCTTCCACCGCACCACCGCGCACGAGAAGCGCACCAGCGGCGGGCCGATCACCGCGGCCAGCACCCCGGCGGCGAAGAAGTACGGCTTCCTGTTCTACCGGTCGACCGTCACCGGCACGGCGAACAACGTCACGCAGCTGGGCCGCCCGTGGCGCCCGGACGCGCAGGTGCTGTACCGGGAGTCGACCCTGAACGCGACCGTGAAGACGGCGCAGCCGTGGACCGACATGTCCGGCAACTCGTGGAAGAACGCGCGGTTCCTCGAATACCGCAACACCGGCTCGGGCTCGGGGGTCAACAGCAACCGGCCGCAGCTGTCGGACGCCCAGGCGGCCGAGTACACCCCGCAGAAGTACCTCGCGGGCAGCGACGGCTGGAACCCCGTGAGCTGACGTCGACCACCACCCCTCCGTTCCCCACAGAAGGACTACCGATGCGCAAGAAGATCCTCGCGCTGCTCGCGGCCTCGGTCGCGGTGGCGGGCGCGGTCGTCGTGGGCGGATCGTCCGCCCAGGCCGCCGTGCCGGGCGCGAACACCACCTACACGGTCGCGGTGAAGAACAGCGGCAAGTGCCTCACGTGCCCTACGGCGAACCCGTCGACGAACTCAAAGTCCAGCAGTGGACCTGCTCCAACGGCACCATGCAGCAATGGACCCTCCGCGACGCCGGGTCCGGCCTGTTCACCATGACCAACGTCGCCAGCGGGAAATGCCTCGACATCCCCCACGGCGAAGCCACCCTGTTCCTCCAAGCCCAGCAATACACCTGCTGGGACGGCCAGATGCAGAAATGGCGCCTCACCCCCTCCGGCACCGGCACCTACCAGATCATCAACGCCCAAACCGGACTCTGCCTCGCCAACAAGGACGCCGCCCAGGACAACGGCATCGCCATCGTCCAGGAAACCTGCACCGCCAACAGCAACAAGCAATGGCTCTTCACCCCGGTGGGCGGCCGGTCCTGGTCCGACACCGCCGACGGGTTCGCCACCGGGACCACCGGCGGCGCGGGCGGCCAGACGGTGACCGCGACGAACTACGCCGACCTGGTGCGGTACGCCGGGTCGAGCACCGCCCACACCATCCGGGTCGACCGGGCGATCACCGTGACCCCGTACGGCACCGAGATCAAGGTCGCCTCCAACAAGACGATCATCGGCGTCGGCACGGCCGGCCAGATCGTGAACGGCGGGTTCAACCTCAACGGCGTGTCCAACGTGATCATCCGGAACCTGACCATCCGCGACACCCGGATGAGCGATGACGACCCGGGGGACGACGGGTACGACTACGACGGCATCCAGGTCGACGCCTCCCGCAACGTCTGGATCGACCACAACACCATCCTGCGCATGAACGACGGCCTCGTGGACCTGCGCAAGGACAGCACCAACGTGACGGTGTCGTGGAACCGCCTCGGCGAGAACAACAAGGCCTTCGGCATCGGCTGGACGACCAACGTCACCGCGCGCATGACCATCCACCACAACTGGATGCACAACAACAACTCGCGCAACCCCAGCACCGACAACGTGGCCAACGCCCACCTCTACAACAACTACCTGCAGAACATCACCGGCTACGGCAACTACGCCCGCGGCAGCACGAAGATGGTCATCGAGAACTCCTACTACGACTCGGTGAAGGACCCGTACTACCGCGACGACGCCGCCCAGCTGCGCCAGTCCGGCAGCATCGTGGTCAACTCGACGGGTCAGCGGGAGACCGGCGGCTCCGCCTTCGACCCGCGGTCGTTCTACCCCTACACCCTCGACGCGGCCGGGGACGTGCCGAACCTGGTGCGCACCTACGCCGGTCCGCAGGCCACCATCGGCCGGTGACCCCGCGCCGGGCGGGCCGGCCCTCCGCCCCCGGCCCGCTCGGCGATCGGCCCGCCCGCAGCACCCCTCGCACCGGCGCGCAACCGCCTGTCGGCCGTACCCGAGCGATGCTCAGTCGGCTGAACGATTGATTGCCTGCTGGTCCTCGCGCCACCACGATGGGGTCGAGCCGAACGTGAAGGGGTGTCCTGGTGGGGCGATACCGGTTGCACGTCAACGGCGAGCGGCGGGACGTGGACGTTCCCGGGCAGACGCCGCTGTTGTGGGCGTTGCGGGAACAGCTGGGCGTGCTCGGACCCAAGTACGGCTGCGGGGTCGGTGCGTGCGGCGCCTGCACGTCCCTTGTGGACGGTCAGGCGGCACGGCCCTGCATCACGCCCGTCAGCGAGGCGCAGGGCAAGCGCGTCACCACCATCGAGGGCCTGTCGGAGGACGGCGACCACCCGGTGCAGCGGGCGTGGCTGGAGCTGAACGTCGCGCAGTGCGGCTACTGCCAGGCCGGCCAGATCATGTCGACGGTCGCGCTGCTGGCCGCCAACCCAGACCCGGACGACGCCGAGATCGACGCCGCCCTGCGCGACAACGTGTGCCGCTGCGGCACCTACACGCGGGTGCGGGCGGCCGTCCGACGTGCCGCCCGACTGGCTTCGGAGCAGCAGCGACCGACCACCGGGGATGAGCGATGAAGATCAGCCGGCGCACGTTCCTGGGTGGCGTGCTGGTCGTCTCCGTCCCGGTCGCGCTGCCCGGTCCGGCCGAGGCGGTCGAGGAGTTCGCGCCCAACGTCTTCGTCCGGTTGGACGACCGCGGCCGGATCACCGCGACCGCGCCCAAGCCCGACTCCGGGCAGGGCGTGCGCACCGTGGTCGCCCTGCTGGTCGCCGAGGAGCTGGCGGTCGGCCTGGACGACGTCCGGCTGGAGCAGGCGCACGGCGACACGGCCCGGTTCGGCTCGCAGGGCGTCGGCAACTCCTTCTCCGCCCGGCAGCTCTACGAGCCGATGCGCCGTGCCGCCGCGACCGCACGTTGCCTGCTGGTCGCGGCCGCCGCGCAACGGTGGGGCGTGCCGGTCGAGGAGTGCGCCGCCCGGGACGGCGCGGTCCACCACGGGCGGCGCGTGCTGCGGTACGGGAGCCTGGTGCGGGACGCGGCGGCGTTGGACCCGGCGACCGTGCCCGTGACGACGACGCCGCCGCAGCGGTGGCGCCTGCTCGGCCGCACGCGGGCCGGCGGGGTGGACGCGAAGGCGATCGTGACCGGCCGGGCCCGGTACGGCATCGACACCCGGCCGCCGGGCGCGCTGGTCGCCGTCGTGCTCCGCCCGCAGTGGATCGGAGCGCTGGTCGACGCGGTCGACGACAGCGCGGCCCGAGCGGTGCCGGGAGTGGTCGCGGTGACGGCGCTGGACCCGGCGACGTCCGGCCAGGGCGGGGTCGCGGTGATCGCCCGGTCGATGCCCGAGGCGCTGCGCGGGCGGGAGGCGCTGCGCGTGACGTGGCGCGGCGGCACGCCGACCGCGGACAGCAGGCAGTGGCTCGCGGACCTGGAGGCCGCGCTGCCCGCCGTGCCGACCGCGCCGGGCCCGGTGGCGTTCGAGGCCACCTACAAGCTGCCGCTGCTGGCGCACGCGCCGATGGAACCGATGAACGCCACCGCGCACCTCACCGACACCGGCCTCACCGTGTGGACGCCGACGCAGGACCCGGGCTCGTTGCGGCAGGCCCTGGCCGGTCAGCTCGGGCTCGACCCGGCGACCGTGCGGGTCGAGCCCACGTTGAGCGGCGGCGCGTTCGGCCGGCGCATCGAGTCCGACCCGGTGCTGGAGGCCGTCGCCTGCTCACGGGTGGCGGGCGCGCCGGTGAGCGTGCTGTGGACCCGTGACGACGACATGCGGCACGACTCGTACCGACCGATGTCGGTGCACCGGCTGTCCGCGGTCCTCGACGCGTCGGGCGTGCCGACGTGGCGGGCGCACGGCATCGCGACCTGGCCGCTGACCGTCCTGCCGTTCTTCAACAACCCCGCCATCGTCAAGGCCAGCGGCGACCACTTCCCGTACTCGGTGCCCGGCCGGGTGGACGTGGCCCTGCGGGAAGCGCCGCTGCGCACCGGGTTCTGGCGCGCGGTCTACGCCGGGCACTTCCAGTACGCCGAGGAGAACTTCCTGAGCGAACTCGGCCACCGCGCCGGGCTCGACCAGGTCGACCTGCGACGCCGACTGCTGCCCGCCGACTCGCGGCTGCGACGGGCGCTGGACGCGGCGGCGGCCCGCGCGGGCGCCGTCCGACCGGGCTCCACCCGGGGAGTCGCGTGCCACGACGACTACGGCTCGGTGATCGCGGTGATCGCCGACGCCGCCGAGGGCAAGGTCCGCCGCGTCACCGCGGCCGTCGACGTGGGCCCGGTGCTGCACCCGTCCGGGGTGCGCGCGCAGGTCGAGGGCGGCGTGATGGACGCGTTGTCCACGGTGTCGGGCGCGCAGATCACCGTGCGGGACGGGCGGGTCGTGCAGTCGTCGTTCCGGGACTACGCGTGGGCGCGCATCGACCAGGCGCCGGACGTCGACGTGGTGCTCGTGCGGTCGGACGCGCCCATCGGCGGCCTGGGCGAACTGGCCTTCCCGCCCGCGGCGGCGGCGATCGCGTCCGCCACCGGGCGGCCCGTCACCGGCATGCCGGTGAACGCGGAGGTGGGCTGAACCGCGGCTCGCCGAAAATCCGGTGGTGCCGCGGGGAGGCCCACCTACTCTCTGCGCCATGGACATGGTGGACCTGTGGCGCCCGACCGGACGTGCCGAGCTGGACCTCGTCGCGGCGGCGGGGTGGCGGGCGTGGCCGCCGCGGCTGCCCGACCAGCCGATCTTCTACCCGGTGGCGAACCGCTGGTACGCCACCAAGATCGCGCGCGAGTGGAACGTGCCCGACAAGGGCGTCGGTTTCGTCACGCGGTTCCGCGTGCGGCGCGACTTCCTCGACCGGTACCCCGTGCAGCAGGCCGGCGGGCGTGACGTGCTGGAGCACTGGGTGCCCGCCGAGGACCTGGAGGAGTTCAACGCCAACATCGTCGGCGAGATCGTGTGCGAGGCCGAGTACCGGGGCCCGGTGGCGGACGAGGAGTTCGACCGCGCCGAGGCCGCGCTGGGACGTCCGCTGCCGGCCGCGTGGCGGCGCTACCTCCAGGGCGAGTCGTGGTTCCGAAGTGGGTGGCGTGGCGACACGTTCGTCACCCTCTACCCGCCAAGCGAGACGCTGGCGGCCACCGAGCACGCGGGCGCGGCGGTCATCGGCGACGACGGCGCACGGGGACGGCTCGCGTTCGACCTGACCGCGGACCCCGCTCCCGTGTCGCTGCTGGGGGCCAGGTCGGACGCCGTGCCGGTGGCGCCGGACGCCGACGCGTTCACCGCGCGGGTGGAGTCCGGCGACCTCTCCTGGTGACCGCGCACGAGCCGCCGGTAGTGCATTCGGGTGGCCGAACACCCTTCCAAAAGACGCTGACCGCACCGTGACGGGTGGCTAGCGTCGAGGCGTCGGGGGCTTCGTCACCTTCCGGTTCCACCGCCACCGCGGGTCTGCGACGCCCCCGGACCGCGCGATCCTCGCGCGCGCCGAATCCGGGAGGTACGTGTGTTCAGACCACGAAAGCGCGGTAAAGCCCTGGGAGCCGCCGTCCTGGCGTTGGGGCTCGTCGCCGCACCGACCACGGGGGTGGCCGGTGCGGACACCGCGGGCGCGGAGCCCGCGGCGGGCATCCAGCCGCGGACCGTCACCCTCGTCACCGGCGACCGGGTCGTGGTGACCGGCGAGGCGGTCGGGTCGCTGCGGCCCGGTCCGGGTCGCGACGACGTCACCTTCCACTCGACCTATCGGGACGGTCGGCTCAACGTCGTCCCCGAAGACGCGCTCAAGGGCATCGCCGCGGGCAAGCTCGACCCGCGGCTGTTCGACGTGACGGGCCTGATCGAGGCCGGCTACGACGACGCGGGCAGCGACCACGTGCCGCTCATCGTCACCGGCACGCCGACCACCGGGCTGCGCTCCGCCCGCGCGCTGCCCGGCGCCGTCGCCACCCTGGCGCCCAAGGCGGACGCCGGGGCCGTGTTCCGCGACCTGCTCGCCGACCCCGGCGTCACCAGGGTGTGGCTCGACGGCGTGCTGCGCCCGTCCCTCGACCGCTCGACCGCCCAGATCGGCGCGCCGACCGCGTGGCAGGCGGGCCTGACCGGCAAGGGCGTCCGGGTCGCCGTGCTCGACGGCGGCGTCGACGGCGAGCACCCCGACCTCAGGGGCAAGGAGGTCGCCGAGCGCAACTTCACCGCCGACCCGGACACCACCGACCGCACCGGGCACGGCACGCACGTCGCCGCGACCATCGCCAGCGGCAACCGGACCTACCGGGGTGTCGCGCCCGACGCCCGCATCCTCGACGGCAAGGTCTGCGGTGACAACGGCTGCCCCGAGTCCTCGATCCTGGCCGGCGTGCAGTGGGCCGTCGACGAGGGCGCGGACGTCGTCAACCTCAGCCTCGGCGGCTACGACTCACCGGGCGTCGACCCCCTCGAGGAGGCGATCAACCAGCTGACAGAGAAGACCGGCACCCTGTTCGTCGTCGCCGCGGGCAACGGCGGGCGGTCCAAGTCGATCGACTCGCCGGGCAGCGCCGACGCCGCGCTCACCGTCGGCGCGGTCCGGCACGACGACGACCTCGCCCACTTCTCCAGCCGCGGCCCGCGCAACGGCGACGACGCGGTGAAACCCGACATCACCGCGCCCGGCCTGAACATCGTCGCCGCCAAGGCCGCCGAGGGCACCCTCGGCACCCCCGTCGGCAGGCGGCACGCGGCCCTGTCCGGCACCTCGATGGCCACACCGCACGTCGCGGGGGCGGCCGCCCTGCTCGCCCAGCAGCACCCCGACTGGACCGGCGCGCAGCTCAAGGCCGTCCTGATGGCCTCCGCCAAGCCGAACCCGGGGCTGTCCGTGTTCGACCAGGGCACCGGCCGGGTGGACCTGCCGCGCGCGATCACGGCGAACGTCGGCGCCACGCCGGTGAGCGTCACGTTCGAAGAGCAGCTGTGGCCCCACCACGACGACACCCCCGTCACCAAGACCGTCACCTACCGCAACAGCGGTTCCGAGGCCGTCACGTTCGACCTCACCGCCGAGCTCCGCGGCCCGAACGGCGCCGCCGCGCCCGCCGGCCTGCTCACCGTGGCCCCGGCGAAGGTCACCGTGCCCGCGGGCGGCACGACCGCCGTGGCCGTCACGGCGGACACCAGGGTCGGCACGCTCGACGGCGTCTACTCCGGCGCGCTGGTCGGCGGACCGACCCGCGTCCCGGTCAGCCTCGCCCGCGAGGTCGAGAGCTACGACATCGCGATCGAGAACATCGACGCCGACGGCAACCCGGCCCTGGACAACTCGACCGCGCTCGTCGGCATGGACAACGACGTCTACGAGACCTTGTACGGCCCCGACGGCACCGCTACCGCACGCGTGCCCAAGGGCGAGTACATGGCGCGGGCGGTCATCCGCTCCTGGCCCAAGACCTGGGTGCTCGCCCGGCCGACCCTGACCGTCGACGCCGAGCGCACCCGCTACACCTTCGACGCCCGCGTCGCGAAACCGGTGCAGGTCACCGCGCCCGATCCCACCGCGGCGCCGATGATCGGCGACATCAACGTGTCCCGGCTCCTCAACGGCAGGCGCGTCGTGCTCAACACGGCGTTCCTCGGCGGTTTCGGGGACATGGCGCTCGGTCACGTCGGCCCGACCCTGACCGACCAGGAGCTGACCGTCTCGATCGGCGCGCAGTTCCAGAGCCCGCCGGTCGACGGCACGCCGACGCACTACCGGTTCCGCTGGATGGAGCAGGGCGCGGTGCCCACCGGGTACACCCGCGCGCCGACCAAGGCCGAGCTGGCCGAGGTGCGGACCACGTTCGCGCCCGGCCCGGCCGACCGCCAGTACCTGCACAGCGGCAACGCCAGCCCGCCGGACGGCTCGGGCGGCTGGTCGGTGGGCCTGCCCGTGCCCTCGGGCGGCGCGGTGGTCGACCTGGTCACGCCCGACCGGCTCACCTGGAGCTGGGGCTTCCAGCGGCTGTCGCCGCAGTACCGGACCGAGGCCGACTACTCCTCGTTCAACCGCACCTACCGGCTGGGCGAGAAGCACACGGAGCGGTTCGGGCACCCGGTGCTCGGGCCCGGCCTGTCCGGCTACTCGGCCACCTACCTCGGCGTGCACGAGGACCGCGTCACGGCGCAGGTCCCGCTGATCAACGACCGCGACGGCAACCTCGGCCGCGGCAGCCACGAGTCCGCGCGCACCTCGGTGTACCGGGACGGGCGGCTGGTCGGCCAGATCCGCGACCAGTGGGGCGAGTTCACCGTGCCGGAGGGCGAGGGCCGGTACCGGGTGGAGCACGACGTGGTCCGCGATCCGACGGCGCACGAGCTGACCACGCGGGTCAGCGGCGCGTGGACGTTCCGGATGGCGACCCTGCCCGACGGGCACGGCCGCCGGCTGCCGATGTCGGTGGTGCGGTTCAACCCGGAGCTGGACGCGGCCGGCGGCACGCCCGCCGGACGGCTGCTGAGCGTGCCGCTGGTGGTGGAGCAGCAGGACGGCGCGGACAACGGCGAGGTGGGCCAGGTCCGGGTGGACGTGTCGTTCGACGACGGCAAGACCTGGCGGCGCGTGCCGGTGGCAGGAGGGGCGGCCCTCGTGCGGCACCCCGACGCGGCCGGGTACGTCTCGCTCAAGGCGTCCGGCGCCGACAGCGACGGCAACACGTTCGAGCACACCGTGATCCGCGCTTACAAGATCACCCGCGGGTAGCGCCCCGCGCTGACGCCCCGGGTCGGTCGACCACCGGCCCGGGGCGTCGGCCAGGCGGGAGGGTCAGCCCCAGACCGGGAGCCACGCCTGCCAGCGGTCCTCCTCGCAGGAGTTGCGGCGGTTGAACTCGGCGGCCACCTCGACCCCGAACAGCAGGCCGCTCACCTTGGCGTACTCCGGCCCGAAGACGCGGTCGTAGCAGTGCGCCGTCGGCGGTGGCGGCTTGATCGTGCCCGGCGACTTCCGGATCGCCTCGCACGCCGCCTTGGGCTGCGGGTGCGTGCCGCCGTCCGGGTCGCAGGTGAGGCGGAACTCCCGGACGACCGGCGTCAACCGGCCGTACACGGAGATCGTGAGGTGGGTGGTCGGGTCGGCGGTCGGGGCCGCGGTCGCGGCGGGTGCGAGCACCGCGGCGAGAGCGGTCACGACGGACAGCAGGGACAGCGCCCCGCGGAGCGAGCTGATGACGGACACGTCGGTCTCCTCCAACTGATCTGCGTTGACCAAGGTGGAACCCGGTACGGGCGGCGGCGGTGCCCGCACCAGTAAACCACCTGTCCACTGTGGACGGACTTCGGCAGGCCGCAGGGCCCCGCCCACCCCCGCCGGCCCGCGTGCCGCCGCCGCCGGGCACCATCTGGGTCGACCCCGGACGACGATCGAGGACGACCGACGATGACCCTGGCGCACGCGACGCTGACCGAGAGCTGGCGGAAGACCGGCGTCACCGAGGGCATGACGCTGATCGTGCACTCGTCGCTGTCCGCGCTGGGCCCGGTGGACGGCGGCGCGCCCGCCGTGGTCGACAGCCTGCTCACGGCCGTCGGACCCGCCGGCACGGTCGTCGTCCCGGCGTTCACGCCGCAGGTCGCCGACCCGGAACCGCACCGCCGTGGCGTGCCCGACGAGGACCTGCGGGCCCGGCGCGCCGCCGTGCCGCTGTTCCACCCCGGTCTGCCCAGCCCGATGGGCGCGATCGCGGAGGCGCTGCGCACCCGCCCGGACAGCGCGCGCAGCACCCACCCGCAGGCGTCGGTCGCCGCCGTCGGCAGGCACGCGCGGGACGTCGTGGCGCACCAGCCGCTGAACTTCGCGCTGGGCGCGGACTCGCCGTTCGGCCGGCTGCACGACCTCGACGCGCGCATCCTGCTGATCGGCGTGCGGCACAACCGCGACAGCTTCCTGCACCACGCCGAGACCCTGACCCCTCGGCCGAGGCTGAAGCTGCGCCGGTTCCCGACCCTGGTGGCCGGCGAGCGGGTGTGGCTGGAGGCGTTGGACGTGGGCGACGACAACAACACCCACTTCCCCACCGTCGGCGACGAGTTCGAGCGGCGGGCGGGCGTCGAGCGGACCGAGGTGGGCCGGGCGTCCTGCGTGCTGATCCCCGCGCGGCCGTTCGTGGAGTTCGCGGTCGGACGGCTCACCGAACTGCTGGCCGGCGTGCCGGCCGCCCGGTAGCGCCGCACCTCGGCACGGTCAGGCGCGGTCGAGGACCACCGTGTGGTCGACCCGGTCCCTTGGTGGCGCGCCAAGCCGCCACCGCGCGGACGTGGCGGTCAGGTTCACCGTCACCGAGTCCGCCGACACCCGGTCCACCGCGCCGACCCAGTGCGCGTTGCGCGTGACCAGGTCCGCCACGAGCGCGCCGTCGGGTTCCGCCACGGCGTCGTCCAGCGCGGTGCCGGCCAGGAGCGCGAGGAGCCGGCCCAGCACCGCGGCGGGCAGGGCCGGATCGGTCGACTCCAGGGCCACGTAGCAGTCGTCGTGGCCGGAGAACCACACGCGCGAACCGACGAGGGCGGGCAGCACCGGGTCGTGGTGGGCGGCGGTGCCGAGGGCGAGGGCGATCTCGTCCAGCCGCTCGGCGCTCGGCGGGGCGGGCAGGTCGACCAGGGTCAGCTCGTACGGCGACCACCCGGCGAGGAAGCGGGGCAGGTCGTCACGCCGCAGCACGAGGACCTCCTCGCTGAGGCCGACCACGCCCGACGCCAGAGTCCCCAACTGGTGCGCCCGCCCGTCGACGCCCTGCTCGGCCGCGATGCGCGACGGCGGCCACTGCCGGTACTCATCGTCCAGGAAGCTGGTAGTCGCCAGGTCGACGACCACGATCGTCTCGTTCGCCGCGGCCACGAAGAGGTCGGCAAGCTCGGCGGCCGTCGCCGCGGTCGCGTCGAGGCGCCAGGAGCCGTCGACCTCGCGAGCGCTGAAGCTCAACGGGAACGGCGTGCCGCCGAACCCGAGGCGGTTCACCCCGAACGCGCTGTCACGCACGATCACCGCCCGGCAGGGACCCCGCGAGCGCGGTGACGGCCGGGTGCCACTCGCGCCCCGGCGGGCCGCTGACCACCAGCCGGCGCACCACCCGCGGCCGCAACGGCACCAGCGCCAGCCCCGGCACCAGCATCGACGCCACCAGGCCGGGCACGATCGAGACGCCGACACCGGCCCGCACCATGGCCAGCAGCGTCCCCAGCTCGCGCACCCGGTGCAGCGGGTCGAACGGCAGGCCCGCGTGCACCTGCCGCACGTGCCGCTCGCACCCGCCGCACGAGAGCAGGAACGGGTCGTCCGCCAGGTCCGCCACGTGCACCTCGCCGACACCGGCCAACGGGTGGTCGGTGCGCAGCAGGGCGTGGAACGCGTCCTCGCCCACCGGCACGCCGTGACCGGGCGGCGGGTCGACCACGACGGCCATCTCCACCGTGCCGTTGGCCAGCCACTCGGCCACCTCGTCGTCCTCGCCCTCGAACACCCGCACCCGCACGTGCGGGAACTCCGCCTCCCACCGGGACATCAGGTCCGGCAGCAGCCCCTGGCACACGGTCGGCGGCGCGGCCAGCTTGATCGTGCCGCGAGCCGCCCCACCGTGCCGCGCGGCCAGGTCCGTGATCGCCACCGAGGCGGCCACCGCGGCACGGGCGTGCGCCACGACCTCCGCGCCGAACGCCGTCGGCCGCGGCCTGCCGCGCCGGACCAGCACCGGGTGGCCGAGGGTGCGTTCCAGCGCGGCCACGGCGTGCGACACGGCGGACTGCGTGAGGCCCAACGCGTCGGCGGCCGTGCCGAAACCGCCCTCGTCCACGACGGCGAGGAACGCGCGGAGCTGCGCGAGGTTCAGGGCCATGAACAACTCTCATGGGTTGGCGGACGTGACTTGTTGGACTCATCATCGCAGGTGCGGAGATCCTCACCCGGTGCAGACGTCCGGGAAGTTCGTGCTGCTGTCCGTGATCTGGGGCGGCAGCTTCGCGTTGATCAAGGTGGCGGTGGACGCGGGCGTGCCCGCGGTGTGGGTGGCGTTGTCCCGCTGCCTGTTCGGCGCGCTCACGCTGTGGGCGATCTGCCTGGCGCAGGGCGCGGCCGTGCCGCGGGACCGGCGCACGTGGGGCCACGCGGCGGTGGTCGCGCTGCTGCTCAACGCGGTGCCGTTCACGCTGCTGGCGCACGGCGAGACGCAGGTCAGCTCGGTGCTGGCCGGTGTCTTCAACGCCACCACGCCGTTGATGACGCTGGTGTTCGTGCTGCTGATCGTGCCGGGCGAGCGGACGACGGGGACGCGGGTCGCCGGGCTGCTGGTCGGCTTCACGGGCGTGCTCGTGGTGCTGGGCGCGTGGCGCGGGTTGGCGGGCGGTGTGCTCGAAGGCAGCCTCGCCTGCCTGGCCGCGACCGCGTGCTACGGCGCGGGTTTCGCCTACACCCGCCGGTTCTTCTCCGGTGGCGACCACAGCGCGAGCGCGTTGTCGGCCGTGCAGATCACCTGCGCGACGCTGCAACTGGCGCTGGTCGCGCCCGCCTCGGGCGGCTTGCCGTCGTGGCCGGGGATGTCGGCGGCGGTGGCGCTGGTCGTGCTCGGCGCGGCGGGGACGGGCCTGGCGTACGTGCTCAACCTGGACGTGATCCGGGCGGCCGGGCCGGCGGTGGCGTCGACCGTCACCTACGTCGCGCCGCTGTGGTCGACGGCGATCGGCGCGGTGCTGCTCGGCGAGCCGGTGGGGTGGACCACGCTGGTCGGCGGCGTGGTCGTGATCGGTGGTGTGCTGCTGGCCCGATCCCGGCCGAATGTGAGGATCACTGCATGAACGCGATCTACGTCTTCGTGCCGGGCTCCAACAGCAACTCGTTCCACTGGTCACCCCTGCTCCGCGAACTCACCCTGCTCGGCCGCCGCGCGCTCGCCGTCGACCTGCCCGGACACGGCTTCGACGCCCCGTTCTCCCCGTCGTACCAAGCACCTCAGGACCTGGCCGCGCTGGCCACCGCGCCGTCCGGGCTCGCCGGCGCGAGCCACGCCGACAACGTCGCGCACGTGATCGACGTGGTGCGGCGCGCGGGCGAGCACGGCCCGGTGGTCCTCGTCGGGCACAGCCGGGGCGGGATGACCGTGACCGGCGTGGCGAACGCCGTGCCCGACCTGCTGCACCGGGTCGTGTACGTGTCCGCGTGGTGCTGCGTCGACGTGACCGCGGGCGGGTACATGGAGGGGCCGGAGTGGGCGTCGAGCGCGCTCAACGACCTCCCGGGCCTGCTCGCGGGCAATCCGGCCGACCTCGGCGCGCTCCGGATGAACTGGCGCACCGCCGACCCGGACCTGCTGGCCAAGCTCAAGGCCGCGATGCTGGCCGACGGCACGGACGCGGAGTTCCTGGCGGCGCTGAACACCCTGGAGCCGGACGAGAGCCTGGACGGCGGCAGCGACCGCGTCGACCCGGCGGCCTGGGCCCGCCTGCCGCACACCTACGTCCGGCTCGCCGACGACCGCTCGGTCCCGGTCGGGCTGCAGGACCGGTTCATCCGCGAGGCCGACGCGCTGCTCCCGGACAACCCGTTCGACGTGCACACCCTCGACACCAGCCACATGGGCTTCCTGGTCCGCCCCCGGCGCGCGGCGGAACTGCTCGCCGGACTCGCGTAGTCCCGGTCCGCCGCCAGAATCCCGGTTTGTCGAGTTATTGCGTGACGCTGCTCACTTCTTGCATGCTGATGCCGTCCCTCCAACGAAGGAGCGTGCGGTGCCCCTGTCACGCAGGACATTCCTCGGGTCGGCCCTGGCCGCCTCCGCCCTGACCACCACCACGTCGACCCCGGCGGGCGCGGCCAGCCCGCCGGGCGACGTGGTCGGCAAGATCACCGTCGGCTACCAGGGCTGGTTCGCCGCCCGGGGCGACAACTCGCCGATCGACGGCTGGTGGCACTGGAGCGACAACTGGGGTCAGCCGCCGTCGCCGACCAACCACGCGCTCATGTCGTGGCCGGACATGACGGACTACGCGAACAAGTACCCGACGGCGTTCGGCGCCCTGGGGAACGGTCAACCGGCGACCGTGTTCTCCAACCACGACTACCAGACCGTGGACGTGCACTTCCGCTGGATGCGCGAGTACGGCTGCGACACCGCCGCCCTCCAGCGGTTCAACCCGACCGGCGGCGAGGGCCCGATCCGCGACGCCGTCACCGCGCACGTCCGGCGGGCCGCCGAGGCGCACGGCGTGAAGTTCTACCTCATGTACGACGTCACGAACTGGACGAACATGCAGTCGGAGATCAAGGCCGACTGGACGGCGAAGATGAGCGCCTACACCTCGTCCCCCATGTACGCGCGCCAGAACGGCAAGCCGGTGGTCTGCGTCTGGGGCTTCGGCTTCAACGACCCCGGCCGCCCGTTCACCCCGCAGCAGTGCCAGGACGTGGTCGACTGGTTCAAGGGCCAGGGCGTGTACCTGATCGGCGGCGTGCCGACGCACTGGCGGCGCGAGATCGAGGACTCCCGCCCCGGGTTCGCGCAGGTCTACCGCAGCTTCGACATGCTCTCGCCGTGGATGGTCGGCCGGATCGGGACCGTGGCCGACGCCGACCACTTCCACGCCAACGTGAACTCGCCGGACCTGGCGGAGTGCGCCCGGCTCGGCATCGACTACCAGCCGTGCGTGCTGCCCGGCGACCTGTCCCGGCGGCACCGGGCGCACGGCGACTTCATGTGGCGGCAGTTCTACAACATGTGCCGCCTCGGCGTGCAGGGCATCTACATCTCGATGTTCGACGAGTACAACGAGGCCAACCAGATCGCCAAGACGCCGGAGACGCAGGCGGGCATCCCGGTCGGCTCGGGCTTCCTCGCCCTGGACGAGGACGGCACGCGGTGCTCGTCGGACTACTACCTGCGGCTCACCGGCGACGGCGGCCGGATGCTGAAGGGCCAACTCGCGTTGACGTCCCTGCGCCCGACCAAGCCGATGCTCACCGACACACCGCCCGTCGAGCGCGACCTGGCGGCGGGCAGGCCGACCACGCAGAGCAGCCAGACCCAGCACTACGGCAGCCACTTCGCGGTGGACGCCGACCCGCACAGCTACTGGGAGAGCGCGAACGGCGCGTTCCCGCAGTGGATCGGGGTCGACCTGGGCGCGGTGGCCGCGCCGCGCCGGATGGTGCTGAGCCTGCCGCCGAACCCGGCTTGGGGACGCCGCACGCAGACCATCGCGGTGGAGGCGAGCACGGACGGCTCGGCGTTCACGACGGTGGTCGGCGCGGCCGGCCACGTGTTCGACCCGGCCACCGGCAACGCGGTCACCCTCGCGCTGCCCGCCGGGGTGAGCGCCCGGCACGTGCGGCTGCGGTTCAGCGGCAACACGGGCTGGCCGGCCGGGCAGCTGGCCCGGTGGCAGGTCTTCGGCTGAGCGCCTGGGAGCGCTCCCACGGTACGCTGCCGCGCATGACGAGCGTTCTGGTCACGGGTTCGGCGGACGGCATCGGTCGGGAGACGGCGGCGACGCTGGTCTCGCTCGGGCACCGGGTGGTGCTGCACGCGCGCGACGAGGCGCGGGCCGGGCAGGCGCTGGCCGCCGTGCCGGGCGCGGCCGGCGTGCTGGTGGGCGACCTCGCGTCGCTGGCCCGGACCAGGGAGCTGGCGGCGGCGGCCTCCGCCGAGCCCTTCGACGTGGTGATCCACAACGCGGGGCTGGGCGGCGGCCTGCCCGAGCGGACGGTCACCGAGGACGGCCTGGAGCTGTTGTTCCAGGTCAACGTGCTGGCGCCGTACCTGCTCACGGCCCTGATGCCCCGGCCGCGGCGGCTGGTCTACCTGACGTCGGGCCTGGAGTCGCAGGGCGTGGCGGACCTGGACGACCTCCAGCACGAGCGCGGCCCGTGGCACGGCATGCAGGCCTACTCGGACTCCAAGCTGCTGGACGTGGTGCTGGCGTTCGCGGTGGCCCGGCGGTGGCCGGACGTGCTCAGCAACGCCGTCGACCCGGGCTGGATCAAGACCAAGCTGGGCGGCCCGAACGCCACCGACGACCTGCCGACGGGCGCCGACACCCAGGTGTGGCTCGCGACGAGCGACGAGCCGGCCGCCACCGTCACCGGCCGCTACTTCAAGTGGCGCGAGGACCTGCGGGCCAACCCCGCCGCCTACGACGTGGCGATCCAGGAACGCCTGCTCGGCGCCTGCGCGGAGCTCACCGGCGTCGCGCTGACCTGATCACGGCGTCGCCACGACCGGGGTGAAGCCTCCTCGACCAGGTCCGCGAGTCGTGCGGCAGCCAGTCCACTCGCGCACCACCGCCGTGCCGAGCAGCCACGGCGAGAGCACCGGGTGGTGGCCGGGGCGCCGATCGCCCAGCCCTGCCCACGCCGCGCGGTAGTGGTTGGCCCGGTCGTGCGGCCCTTCCGCGGAGCCTGCCGAAAAGGACCCGTCACCGCCGGGCCGGGTTGCCTACGATCCCGGCGTGCCAAGACCGCCGCGGACCGTGCTGTCCGCGTTCGGCGTGACGGCCGAGCCCGTCGTGCTGCCCGGCGGCCGGGGCGGCACGTGGCGCGCCGGCGGGGTGGTGCTCAAGCCGGTGGACTTCGAGCCCGAGACGCGGTGGCGGTCCGACGTGCTCGCCGCCCTGCCGCCGTCGCCCGCGTTCCGGGTCGCCCCTCCCGTGCGGTCCGCGTCCGGCGACTGGGTGGTCGACGGGTGGGAGGCGTGCCGCTTCGTGGCGGGTGAGCCGGACGTCGGCAGGCCGGACGACGTGCTGCGGGCCGGGATCGCGTTCCACGAGGCCGTGCGCGACGTGTCCCGACCCGCGTACCTCGACCTCCGCGACGACCCCTGGTCGGTCGGCGACCGGGTCGCCTGGGAGGAGTCGCCGGCCGACGTCGGCCCCGCGGCGCTCGACCTGCTGGAACCGCTGCTCGCGGCGCGGGCTCCGGTGGACCTGCCGGCCCAGGTCGTGCACGGCGACCTGGCGGGCAACGTGCTGTTCGCCGCCGGCCTGCCGCCCGCGGTGATCGACTGGCCGCCGTACTGGCGGCCCGCGTCGTGGGCGGCGGCGGTCGCGGTGGTGGACTGCCTGTGCTGGCACGGCGCCCCGCCCGACCTCGCCGACCGGTGGTCGCACCTGCCGGCGTGGGACCAGGTGCTGCTCCGGGCGTTGATCTACCGGATCGTGACCCGGGACCGTGCCGCCGGGGACTGGCCGGCGGACCAGGTCCGCGCCTACCGGCCCGTGATCGACCTGGTGGCGGCCCGGGTCAGCGGGCGAGCATCTCCTCGGTGACCTGCCACAGCCGGGTGGCCGCCTCCGGGTCGAGCGCGTAGGCCGCGACACCGCGGACCAGCGTGTCGCCCCGGCTCGGCAGGGCTTCGGCGCAGTCCTCGAAGTACCGGCCGCCGACGCCCTCCAGCAGCGGTGACGTCGCCAGCAGCACCGAGGTGGCCGCGCCCTGCTCCGGCGTCTTCAGCTGGTAGCCGTCCGCGGCGGCCCGGTCCCTCATCGCCCGCAACTGCTCGCCGTCGACGTGGCGCTGCAGGTTGGTGTCGATCCCGCCGGGCATCAGGGCGTTCACCGTGATGCCGTCGGCCGCCCAGCGCTTGTTCGCCTCCACGGCGAACAGGATGTTCGCGGTCTTCGACTGGCCGTACGCCGTCCACGGGTCGTAGGGGCGCTCGGTGTAGTGGATGTCGTCGAAGACGACCGGCGACATGAGGTGCGCGCTGGAGCTGACGGACACGACCCGTGCGCCCTCCAGGGCCAGGAACCGGTGCAGGCCCGTGGTCAGCGCGAAGTGGCCCAGGTGGTTGGTGGCGAACTGGAGTTCCCAGCCCTCCGGCGTGCGGGTCTCCGGCGCGGCCATCACGCCCGCGTTGGCGACCAGGATGTGGAGGGGGCCGTCCCAGCCGGCGACGAACGCCGCCACGGACGCCTGGTCGGCCAGGTCGAGTCGGGCGACCCGGACGTCGCCGCCGATCTCGTCGGCCACCCGCCGCCCCGCCTCGGTGTCGCGGACCGCCAGGGTGACCTCGGCCCCGGCCGACGCCAGCGCTCGCGCGGTCTCGACGCCGATGCCGGACGCGCCGCCGGTGACCACCGCGCGCTTGCCCGTCAGGTCGATGCCCGCGACGACCTGCGCCGCGGTGGACTCCGCGCCGAACGGCGTGGTGATGTGCTCGCTCATGCCCTGCTCCCCTGTCGTACACTGAAGCGGAGGTTCCTCCGTTACGTTCGACATTAACCGGAGGACCCTCCGCTTAGCACCGAGAGCCGCGTCACACCCGTATGGAGGCACCGTGTCCCGCCCGCTGCGCGCGGACGCCCAGCGCAACCGCGACCGCTTGATCGAGACCGCGCTGGAGGCGTTCACCAACGAGGGCGCGGACGCCACGCTGGACGCGATCGCCAAGCGCGCCGGCGTCGGCATC
Source organism: Actinosynnema sp. NPDC049800 (assembly GCF_040656635.1). Taxonomy (NCBI): domain Bacteria; kingdom Bacillati; phylum Actinomycetota; class Actinomycetes; order Pseudonocardiales; family Pseudonocardiaceae; genus Actinosynnema; species Actinosynnema sp. NPDC049800. Next base: position 78,379 of record NZ_JBFAMT010000006.1, read on the forward strand.
GGCACCCTCTACCGCCACTTCCCCACCCGCGAGGCGCTGGTGGAGGCGGTCTACCGCAACGAACTGGCCAAGCTGTGCGACGCCGTGCCCGAGTTGTTGCGCACGCTGCCGCCGCACGAGGCGACCAGGGCGTGGATGGACCGGTTCGTCGAGTACATGGCCACCAAGCAGGGCATGGGTGACGCGTTGCGCGCGGTGATCGCGTCCGGCGGCAACCCGTACGCGCAGAGCAAGGACCGGCTGACCGAGGCGATGGCCACGCTGCTGGAGGCCGTCGGCCGCCCCGACGTCGCGCCGCTGGACGTGGTCGCCACGCTCGCCGGCATCGCGCACACGGTGCCCGACGTCGGCCCGGCGGACGGCATGCTCGACCTGGTGATGGACGGCCTGCGCTACCGGCGGCCCTGACACCGCCCGCTCGTGAACGTCGCTCGTTCGTGAACGCTGCCCGCTCGCGTACGTCGCCCGAACGGGCTACGTGCCGTAACGCACCCGCCCCGCCCGGCGAGTCCCGAACAGGTGGAGCCGAGCGGAGTGGAGCGGGAGATGGTGAACCGTCGGGTGTTCCTCGGTGCGGCGGGCGGCGCGGTGGTGGCGACCGCCGCGGGTCAGCTCGTCGCCCCGGCCACGGCGCACGCCGCCCAGGGCGGGTGGTCGAGGTGCCGGAAGTGCCGGAGCCTGTACTTCCCCAACGTGGCGGCGGTGTCGCTGTGCGCCGGGGGCGGGGTCCACGAGCGCGACCCGTTCGACGGCCTGGTGTACAAGGTGCTGCTGGAGCACGAAGGTGTGGCGGAGCAGGTGGGGTGGCGCTCCTGCGCGGCGTGCCAGTGCCTGTGGTGGGCCGGCGGCTTCTCCGGCCACTGCCCCGGCGACCCCAACGGCCACCGGGTGAACAGCCGGACCGTCCGGGCGTCGTTCGCCTACGTCGTCGAGCACGACCTGAGCACCCCCGAGCACTGGCACCACCGGGGCTGGCGCTCGTGCTTCAAGTGCGCCACCATGTTCCGGCCCGCCTACGGGACCATCCCGGTGGACAACGGCCGGTGCACGGCCCCCTACAGCTCGGGCCACGACGCCACCAACTCGTTCGACTACGCGTTGCAGGTGCAGTCCCCCTAACCGCGCTACCGGCCCCGCACCGCCGACAGCGCGCCGTCGACGGCCGCCCGCCGCGTGCCGACGAGCTGCCGGCCCAGGTCGCCGCGCAACGTGGACAAGGCGTCGAGCGGGTAGTTCTGCCGCACCCGCCACGGGCCGCGGTCGCCCTGGCGCGGGAACGCGTCGATCGCCCGCTGGATGTAGCCGGACGCGAGGTCGAGCATCGGGCGGCGGGTCAGCGGGCGGTCCGGGGTGGGCACGACGGAGGCGTAGCCGTGCCGGTCCATGTGGTTGACCACCCGGCACACCAGGCGCGAGGTCAGGTCGGCGCGCAACGTCCACGACGCGTTCGTGTAGCCGACGCACACGGCGAAGTTCGGCAGCCCCGTGATCATCGCGCCGCGCCAGACGAACTGCTCGGACAGCTCCACCCGCCGCCCGTCCACGCTCGGCGCGATGCCGCCGAAGGCCAGCAGCCGCAGACCGGTCGCCGTGACCACGACGTCGGCCGGCAGCTCACGCCCGGACCGCAGCCGCACGCCGTCGGGCGTGAACGTGTCGACGTGGTCGGTGACGACCGACGCGCGACCGCGCTTGAGGGCCTTGAACAGGTCGGCGTCCGGGATCGCGCACAGCCGCTGGTCCCAGGGGTCGTAGGTGGGGGTGAAGTGCTCGCGGACCGCGGCCTCGTCCTCCAGCACCTTGGTCGACAGCCCGGTGAGCACCTTGCGCGCGGCCTTCGGCCAGCGGCGGCAGAACTGGTAGAAGGCCACGCCGAACAGGATGTTCTTGGTCCGGATCAGCCGGTGCGCGACGGCGGCGGGCAGCAGCTCCCGGACCTTGTCGGCGAGCTTGTCGCGGCCGGGCACCACGCCGACCCACGTCGGCGAGCGTTGCAGCATGGTGACGTGCGCGGCGGTCTCGGCCATCGCCGGCACCAACGTCACGGCGGTCGCACCGCTGCCGATCACGACCACCCGCTTGCCCGCGTAGTCCAGGTCGTCGGGCCAGAACTGCGGTCGCACCACGTCGCCGCGGAACGACTCGACACCGGGGAACACCGGGTCGTGCCCCTGGTCGTAGTCGTAGTAGCCGGCGCAGGAGTAGAGGAAGTCGCAGGTGATCACGCTGTCCACGACGGCGCCGTGCTCGTCGCGGCGGCTGGTCGTCACCGTCCAGCGGGCGGTCTCGGTGGAGAAGTCGGCGGCGAGCACCTTGGTCCGGTAGCGCACCAGCCGGTCGATGCCGAACTGCGCGGCCGTGGCCCGGATGTAGCGGAGGATCGACGGGCCGTCCGCGATCGACTTCGCCTCGCGCCAGGGCTTGAACGGGTAGCCGAGGGTGAACATGTCCGAGTCCGACCGGATGCCCGGGTACCGGAAGAGGTCCCACGTCCCGCCCATCGTGTCGCGGGCTTCGAGGATCGCGACGGACTTGCCGGGGCACTCGGTGCGCAGCCGGTAGGCCGCGCCGACACCGGACAGTCCGGCGCCCACGATCACGACGTCGAGGTGCTCGGGAGTGGTCATGCGCCCAGTGTGCTGGAGGCGCCGGCGGGGTTCTTGACCGGGGACGACAAGTATTTGACCCTGTACGACATGTCGGTGGTCCGGTCTGCGGGGTTGCGGGGGTTCCGGGCGACCGTGGCCGAGCTGGGCGGCCGGGCCGAGGACTACGCGCGCGCGGCGGGCCTGCCGGTGGCCGCGCTGGACGTGGACGACCTGCTGGTGTCCGACCGGGTGCTGGCGGCCGTGCTGGAGGTCGCCGCCGACGGGCTGGGCTGCCCGGACCTCGGCCTGCGGGTGGCCGCGCGGCAGGACTTCGGCATGCTCGGGCCGCTGGCGCTGGCGATCCAGAACTCGCCGACCGTGGCCGACGCGCTGGAGTGCACGTCGCGCTACCTGTTCGTGCACGCGCGGTCGTTGAGCCTGTCGCTGGTGGACGACCCGTACGGCGCGCCGGACCTCGGCGCGCTGCACTACGGCGTGCCGCCGGGCCTGCCGATCTCGGTGCAGGCGATCGACCTGGGCCTCGGGTTCCTGCACCGGTCGATCACCTACCTGGTGGGCGGCTCGTACGGGTTGCGCAGCGTGGAGCTGCCGTACACGCCCGTCGCGCCGCTCGCGGTGTACGAGGAGTTCTTCGGCGCGACCGTCCACACCCGGCAGGACGCGCCCTTGCTGCGGATGCCGCGCGCCCTGCTGGACCGGCGGCTGGCGGGCGGTGACGAGCGGGTGTGGCGGTTGGCGCTGGCGTTCCTGGCCGAGCAGACCGCGGGCGACGGCGCGACCATGACGGCCCGGGTGCGCGGCGTGCTGACCCGGTCGCTGGGCACGGTCCCTCCGGAGATCGGTGCGGTGGCCCGGCTGGTCGACCTGCACCCGCGCACGGTGCAGCGGCGGTTGGCCGCCGAGGGCACCACGTTCGCCACCGTGCTGGACGAGGTGCGGCGTGAGGCGGCCAAGCGCTACCTGACCACGACGGACATCCCGATGAGCCAGGTGGCGGGGATGCTGGGGCTGTCCGAGCAGTCCGCCCTGAGCCGCTGCTGCCGCCGGTGGTGGGGTATCACGCCGAGCGCCGTCCGCCGCGGGGCGTGACGTCGCATGAAGCCGACGCGGGGCGTGAGGTCGAAGAGGTCCGGCCGCCGGGGCGTGAGGTCGACGAGGTGCGGCGGCCCTGGTGTCGTGCCGGGTCAAGTTCCTGTCGCGTCAGGTCAAGCCCGGCCGGGCGGGTCGGGCCAGACTGGTGGTGTCCACCGACGTCCTCCAGGAGGCCCCATGTCCCAGCTCTCGCCCTACCGGTTCGCAGGCGGCACGGCGGTGGTGACCGGCGCGGCCGGCGGGATCGGCGAGCAGGTCGCGTACGGGTTGGCGCGGCGCGGCAGCGACCTCGTGCTGATCGACCGGGACGCCGAGCGGCTCGCCGCCGTGGCCGGGAGGATCCGGGGTGTGCGGGTCGAGGCGATCGTGGCCGACCTGTCCGACATCGCCGGGCTGGCCGACCTCGCGGCACGCGTGCTGGCCGCCGCGCCGCGGACCACCCTGCTGGTCAACAACGCGGGCGTGGCGCTCGGCGGTACGTTCGACCAGGTCAGCGCGGACGAGTTCGACTGGGTCATGGACATCAACTTCCGCGCGCCGGTGGCGTTGACCCGGCTGCTGCTGCCGACGTTGCTGGCCTCGCCCGGCAGCCACGTGGTCAACGTGTCGAGCCTGTTCGGGCTCATCGGGCCACCCGGCCAGACGGCGTACTCGGCCAGCAAGTTCGCCCTGCGCGGGTTCAGCGAGTCGTTGCGCCACGAGCTGGCCGACCGGGGCGTCGGCGTGACCTGCGTCCACCCGGGCGGCATCCGCACCAGGATCGCGGAGAACGCGCGGGTGGCGGCCGGGGTCGACGAAGCCGAGGCGGCGGAGGGCAAGGCGAGCTTCGCGAAGCTCCTCACCTACCCCGCGGACAAGGCGGCCGAGCGCATCCTGGCCGGCGTGGCGAAGCGCAAGGGCCGGGTGCTGATCGCGTGGACCGCCGTCGCGCCCGACGTCCTGGCCCGCCTCTTCCCCACCTCGTACCTGGCCGTGATGAACCGCCTCAGCCCGGCCACCACCCGCAACGCCGCTCAGCGCAACACGACCTCCACCGGCAACTGAGTCACCTGGTCGTGCGAGGTGATCACCGGCGACACGCGGTAGGCGTCGGTGTCGAAGAGCGCCCCCAGGTCGGCGCCGGGGTCCTGCATCGAGGCCGCCAGCTCGTCCGCGGCCTCGACGTCCTCTTCGGACAGTTCCGGTTCGTCGCTCAGCAGGCCCCAAAGGTCCCACAGGATCATCTCGTGCTTGTTCAACGACGCCAGGTCCTGCACGAGGTCGTGCCGCACCTGCGTGAGACCGCGCGTGCCGGGGATCATCAGCTCGGGCGAGACCACGAACCGCTCGGGCTCGACCGCACCCGAACGGCACGCCCGCCACGCGTCCGCGCCGACCAGGAACCGGTCCCTCGGCACGTCCATCAGGTCGACCCGGCCGTCGAGGAACTGCGGGTCGACCAACCGCCACCGCCGCCCGTCCCACACCTCGGCGACCACGTGGTCCAGGTACCAGCCGTCCGCGAGGTACCCGGCGAACCCGACCCGCGACCGCGCCGGGACGCCGTGGTGCCGCGCCATCGACACGAACAGCAGCGTGAAGTCGCGGCAACAGCCCACGATCCGCTCCGTCGGCGCACGCTCCTCGCCCAGCGGCGCGGGGTTGAGCTCGCGCAGCCGGGCGAACATGTCCGCCGCGTACCGCAGGTCGACCTCCGCCAGCCGCTCCGCCGGGAACCCGTGGTCGGTGATGTCCCCGTTGGCCCAGTAGTGGAACACCAGCCCCGCGGCGGCCCGCCGCAGCTGCGCCAGGTCCGGCCCGACGCCGTCCAGCCACCCGGCCGCCGGACCGGGATCGGTGAACCGGCTGTGCGTGGTGTAGTCGATCATGTGGGCTCCCCTCGGCCTGTGTGCCGCCCTGTCTAGGGCCTGCCCCAGGGGCACGGTCAAGCGGTCACGGTGAACAGGACGTAGCCGTAGCTCAACTCCCGCCGACCGGGGTTGGCCCGGACCCAGCCGTCCACGACGTCGCCGGGGAACTCGATGCGCAGCACGGCTTCCAGCTCCGCCGCGTCACGGCACCGCCAGGACGCCATCACCTCGGTCCGCTCGGCGCCCCGCTCCCGCCACCACGCGTCGGTCGTGTCGGCGGTCCCCTGCGCGGACGCCCAGGGCGAGGCGGCGAGCAGGTCGGCGAACTCGCCGTGCCGCCAGTCGTTGTCGATCACGACCAGCGTGCCGCCGGGCCGCAGCACGCGCCGCACCTCGGCGAGCCCCGGTGCGCAGTCCGGCGGGAAGAAGTAGGCGAACCGGGCGTGCGCCACGTCCACGCTCGCGTCGGGCAGCGGGACGTGCTCCGCCGAACCGTGCCGCACGTCCCCGCGCTCCCGGGCCCTGACGAGCAGCTCCGGGTCGGGCTCGACACCGATCACCGCGCCCGCGTCGACCGCGTAGCGGGGCAGCCAGAAGCCCGTGCCGCAGCCGAGGTCGAGCACCGTGCGCCCGGCCCAGTCGGCCTGCTCGCGCAGCGCGCGCCACAGCCGTCCGTCGGGGTCGATCGCCTCGTTCTCCCGCTCGTACAGGTCGGGGTGGTCGGCGATGTTGGGCGCGCGGTGGAAGTCGGGGAACACGCCGTCACCGTAGGCGGGGCGGTGTCGGCATTCCACCCGTTTGTGCGGTGACCACGGCCATGATCACGCGTACAACACAGGCATGGCGGACTGGCACAACGAGATCAGCGGCGGTCACATCACCGGTCCGGTCGTGCAGGCGGGCACCATCGACCAGCTGACCGTGCAGCTCGGCGCCGCCCCCGCCGACCCGATCCCGCCGTTGACCTCCTGGTCGGGACGCCCCGAGCTGACACCGGAGCTGCGGGACCTGCTGGAAGCGCAACGCCGGGCGACCGAGTCGATGCCGTACAAGCTGCTCGGCGTGAAGCAGCCCGAGCTGACCCAGGTCTACGTCGAGCAGACCATGCGCCCGCAGGCGCCGGAGCGCTCCCCCGAGCCGGACCGCAAGCCGTCGGCGGAGTCGACCGAGCGCACCCTCGCCGTGGCCGCGGCGCTCGACCGCAACGGGCACCTGCTGATCACCGGTGAGCCGGGCAGCGGCAAGTCCACCGTCGGCTACCTGTACGTGCAGCAGATCGCCGAGTTCTGGCTCAGCGGGGGCACCGGCTCACCGCCCCTCTCCGAACCGGTGCTGCCGCTGCGGGTGCCGGCCCGCGCGTTGGCCGCCAACAAGGCGTGGGCCGACCTGCTCGCCGCGGGCGCGGCCGAAGCGCTGGGCCGGTTGCTCGGCGAACGCCCGCCGTCCGCGCTGCTCGCCCGCCGCGCCCTCGGCGCCCGGTGGCTGGTGTTCGTCGACGGCCTGGACGAGATCATAGAGCCGGACACCAGGGCGCAGGTCATCGACGCGATAGCGCACCAGGTGCGCCGGGACTCGGACCACCGGCTGGTGATCACCACCCGGCCGCTGCCCGGCGACGAGCTCAAGCCGCTGGAGCAGGCGGGCGTCGACGGCTACGCGATCCAGCCGTTCGGCCGGGTCGAGCTCGAGGAGTTCGCGCGGGCGTGGTTCCGGGCGCAGTCCCTGATGACCGCGAAGAGCGCCGCCGAGACGTTCGTCCGCCAGGTGCGGGACGGCCGGTTGCGCGAGTTGGTGCGCAACCCCCTGCTGGCCACGATCGCGGCCATCGCCAAGACCCTCGAACCGGACCGCCCGCTGCCCAACAGCCGGGTCGACCTCTACGGCCGGTTCATGGAGTACCTGCTGGACGACGGCGCGAGCCGGCGCACCACCATCGCCGAACTGCGCCGCTCGGTGCACGGCGACCCGGAGCGGGAGGCGTTGGTCGAGTGGATGCGCCGGCACCGGACCGGGATCGTGGAGCGGCTGGCGACCCACCGGTTGGAGAGCGAGTCGCCGCTGTTCGAGGCCGCGTGCGCGTGGGTGGAGGAGAACCACTCGCCCCTGCCCGACCAGTGGCAGGACGACCTGCACGCGCTCCTGTCCGGCACCGGGGTCTTCGTCCAGACCGACGACGACCTCCGGTTCCGGCACCACTCGTTCGCGGAGTTCCTGGCCGCCCGCCGGCGTGCGGGCGAGATCCCGGCGGACTTCCCGGACCTGGACGAGTGGATCGAACACGGCCTGACCGAGAGCAAGCGGGCGTTCGCGCTGTTCACCTTCGCCCTGTGGGGACGGGACGACCGCGATCTCGGCCGGGTGCTGTCGGTGCTGCTCGCGGGCACGAAACCGGAGGTGCTCCTGGCGGGTCGGCTCCTCGCGGAGGGCGTGGCGGTCGACGAGTCGCTGACCGCCGCGGTCGTGGACCGCGTCGTGGAGCTGATCCTGGCCAACGGCGTGCTGCCAGACCCGTGGAAGGACGTCGAGGAAGCGGGCGACGTGCTGGTGTCCCTTCCGCCTGAAGCGGTGCCGCCTCCCGTGATGGACCGACTGCGCGCCCTGCGCGACCGCCCGGAGCTCGCCGAGGCCGTGCGCGTCGAGGCGGCGATCGTGCTCGGCAAGCTCGAAGACCCGGACTCGGCGGCCCGGTGGCTGGAGGAGTTCGCCGACCGGGCCAGTCCCGCCGGGCTCAAGCGGGCCGTCGTGGCGTTGAAGGACCTCGTCCCGGAAGGAGCGGATCGCGCGGAACACCTCCTCGTCCGGCTGGCCGCGGCCGGACACGACCACGCTCGGGCGATGGCGATCGTCTCGATCATGGTGGACACCGGGATGACCGAGGCCGCAGGCCCCTTGTTGCGCAGGCTCGTCCGGCGGCTGCGCGATGACCCCGCGCTGACGGGCGACGGGGCGCTCCCCCTGCAGTCGGTCGGCTGGGCCACCGCGGACGTGTCCGGCGCGAACCCGGCCGGCTGGGCCGCGCTGGCGATGCTCGCCGCCAGGACCAAGTCCCGGGATGAAACGCTGTGGGCCGCCGACCGGGCGTTCACCGCGGATGCTTCGAGTGTGGACGAGTTCGGCGAAGCCGTCTCGGCGGTCCTGTCGGCGCTCGATTCCGCGGGAGTGCCGATCGTGCTGGCCGCCGCGGCGGCGAAACCGGTCAAGTACCTGGCCAAGGCAGCGACGGCACTCCAGGAGGCACTGCACCACGACGCGGCGCTCGAGGCGGCTCGGAAGGTGTTGTCGAAGCCACATGGCGACGGCCACGCCGTCCACCTGGCCGCCCGCGTCTTCGTCAACTGCGACGCCATCCCCGAGCTGCTGCGGATCTTGGAGGAGGAGTCGTGGTGGAGCGACCAGCACCGGGGGCAGCTCACCTCCGCGCTGTCGGATTCGAAGAACCCGGAGGCCACCCGCCGGTTCACCCGGCCCGCGTTGACCGACCCCTCGGTCGACAGGTGGGACTTCGAGAGGGTCGTCCGCGCGTTGTTCGACCCCGAGGACCCGACGACCGCGGCGGACATCTACGCCGCGGCCCGTTCGCGCAGCCCTGAACACCAGGCAGCGGCTATCAAGGTGCTCAGCGGTGCGGACCACGACGAACCCGTCCGGAGGTTGGTCGAAGGTCTGCTCGACCGCGACACGGAGCCCGGCGTGCTGGCGGCGATCGCGCTGGACCTGATCCACCTCCGAAAGTTCGACCTCACCGACGAGCTGTTGACGGCCGTAGCGGAGAGGTCGCCCTACGGCGACGACTACCAGCAGCACCGAGTCGTCAAAGCGCTCGCCGCCGGCGGGCGCAAGGCGGAAGCCGTCGCCGTGGCGCGGCGCGCGGCCACCATGTCCGACGGCTTCTGGCTCAGGTACCTCATCCAGGAGTGGACGACAGCCGGTGGCGTCGCCTGTGCCGATGCGATCGTCGCCGCGTCGTTGGCGCGAGGCCTTCTGACGGCTCGCCGCCGCATGGCGGTGGCGGACGCGCTCGCCTCGGCGGGGTTGCTGCACGCTGCGGCGACCCTGTGGTCGGCGGTGGTCCGGCATCACGGTGAGGCGATCGACCAGGGTGTGTCGGCGGCGTCGCGCCTGATCCGCTGCGGCCGTCGCGACGACGTGCTCGCCGTGCTCGACCGCGCGCTGGAGGAGCAGCGGACGGAACCCGAGAACGCCCGGTTGCGGGCGTTGCGGGCGTGGGCGGCGGTGTGACGGTCACGACGAAAACGGTGTGGCGCGGGATTCACAGGCTTTCTCAGGAAGCGTCCTACCTGCCGGTTGCCCGCCCACTTGGACTAGCGCAACCGGACCAGCGGATTGGGCCACGTATCTGATCGACAAGTGCTGGTACATGTGTAGTTGAGGGCGGCCACAGGGGGTGCGTTCGTCCCACCCGGGTTTTCCCGGGCCACACCAGACCTGGGGGGGTCTATGAAGCAGCACGGCACGAACAGCTTCTTCGTCGTGGGCGAGGGAGTGCTGGAGTTCGACCGCGACGGCCAGGCCACGACCCGTCGGCCGCTCACGGTGGAGGAGTTGCGGCGGTTCCGGTTCTCGCGGCTGGGGCCGGAGGGGACGCCGCTGGACGAGGAGACCAGGGTCGCCCTGGCCACCGCCATGACCGCAGACGTGCCGCAGCCCGACTCGGCGGACCCGTCGATCCCGGCGGGCTTCACCTACCTCGGTCAGTTCGTCGACCACGACCTGACCATGGACCGCACCGAGTCGCAGCTCGGCGAGGACGTCACGCTCGACGAGCTGGTGCAAGGCCGCTCGCCCGCGCTGGACCTCGACTCGGTGTACGGACGGGGTCCCCGCGACCGCAACGACCGGATCTTCTACGCCGCGGACGGCGTGAAGCTGAAGGTCGGCACCACCTCGCCGACGCCGTTCCCCGACGAGCGGGTCAACGTCGCGTTGGAGGGGTTCGACCTGCCGAGGTTCGGCGCGGCGGGCACGACCGGGGCGGACCGGCGCAGACCGCTGATCCCGGACGCACGCAACGACGAGAACCTGGTCGTCGCCCAGACCCACCTGGCGTTCATCAGGTTCCACAACCGGGTCGTGGACGAGCTGGCGCTGCGCGGGCTGACCGGGCAGCGGCTGTTCGCCGCGGCGCGCGAGCAGGTGGTGCGCCACTACCAGTGGATGCTGCGCACCGACTTCCTGCCGCGGATCGTGGACCCGGCGATCGTGGACGACGTGTTCGCCAACGGTCGGCGGTTCTTCGAGGCGCCGGGCCGGGGCAAGTCGCCGCACGGGCTCGAGCCGACCATGCCGCTGGAGTTCTCGGTGGCGGCGTACCGGTTGGGCCACAGCATGATCCGGGGCGCGTACCAGTGGAACCGGGTGTTCGCCTCGACCGGGCCGGGCGGCGCCGCCACCCTGTTCCTGCTGTTCGTCTTCACCGGCACGTCGGGCAACTTCGACCCCGGGTCGCAGCTGCCGGACCTGGACAACCCCAACTCGGGCACGGTCGACACGCTGCCCACCAACTGGATCGCCGACTTCCGCAGGCTGTTCGACTTCACCGAGGCCGACCGGCCGGACCTCGCGCCGCCGACCGCCGACGGCGGGAACGTCACCAAGCGGGTCGACAGCCTCTTGGTGAACCCGCTGACGCAGCTCCCGGCGGGCACGTTCGACGGGCGCGGCTCCACGTTCCCGGAGATCGAGCGCAACCTGGCGTTCCGCAACCTGACCCGGGCGAACATGGTCCGGCTGGCGAGCGGTCAGCAGATGGCGGAGTTCCTCGGCGTGGAGCCGTTGACCGACGAGCAGGTCCTGCTCGGCGACGGGGGCGTCACGCTGGACTCGCTGACCGACGCGCAGAAGGCCGCGGTGACCGCCGCGACCCCGTTGTGGTTCTACGTGCTGCGCGAGGCGGAGTTCAACCGCGGCAGGCTGGGGCCGGTGGGTGGCCGGATCGTGGCCGAGGTGTTCCACCGCGCCATCGAGGGCAGCCGCACGTCGATCGTCCGCGAACCGTCGTGGCGGCCGACGTTCGGGCCGGACTCGCAGACGTTCCGGATGACGGACCTGCTGCTGTTCGCGTTCGAGGGCAAGGCGGACCTGCTCAACCCGCTCGGCGACTGACGACCGGTCCGGTCCCCGGTCCTCCCGGGGACCGGGCCGGTCACCTCCTCGACCGCGCTTCGGGCGGACCGCTCAAGCGTGCCGGGCCCACTCGCGGTGGAAGCCCTCGACGTGGCGGGTGACCCTGGTGGCGGCCAGCTCGCCGTTCCCCGCCTGGACGGCGCGCAGGATCGACCGGTGCTCGCGGCGCAGCCGCACGGCGGTCCGCGACCAGTCCGGCAACGCCTGCACGGCGTCCAGCACGGTCCGGTGGATCGCGTCGCGCAGCGCCGCCATGATCGCGGTGTTCACGGCGTTGCCCGCCGCGGCGGTCAGGGCGACGTGGAAGTCCGCGTCGAGCAGGTGGAACGTGTCGGCGTCCAGGTCGGGCGCGTCCATGCGGGCCAGCAGGTCGGCGGCCCGCGCGAGGTCGGGGTGGTCGGGGCGGACCGCCGCCGCGCGCACGGAGTGGCTCTCGATCATCACCCTGGTGCCGACGAGGTCGGCCATCGGGAGCCGGCGCGTGGCCAGGTGCAGGCGCAGGGCCGCCCCGAGCCCGCCCGCCGGGTCGGCGATGACGGTGGTGCCCGCGTCCGGACCCGACCCGACGCCGCTGCGCACCACGCCCATCGCCTGCAACACCCGGATCGCCTCGCGCACCGTGGCCCGGCTGACGCCGAGGTCCTCGGCCAGCTTCCGCTCGGCGGGCAGCTGCTGCCCCACCCCGAGCCGACCCGCGCTCAGCTCCGACTCGACGTGCCGCAGCACCGCGCCGTACCCGGACAAAGGAGCACCTCCACTGTGGTCTGACCACAGTCTGGTGTGGTCAGACCACACAGTCTAGAGTCAGCGCGGTGAGAGTCGCGCTGTTCGTCACGTGCCTGGTCGACGGCCTGTTCCCGGACGTCGGCAAGGCCACCGTCCGACTGCTGGAACGGCTCGGCCACGAGGTGGTCGTCCCGTCCGCCCAGACCTGCTGCGGCCAGATGCACGTGAACACCGGCTACCCGGGCCAGGCGATGCCGGTGATCCGCAACCACGTCGACGCGTTCGAGCACGCCGACGTGATCGTCGTGCCTTCCGGGTCGTGCGCGGGATCGGTGCGGCACCAGCACGCCGACGTCGCCCGCGCGCACGGTGACGCGAAGCTGGCCGAGGCCGCCGCGGACACCGCCCGGCGCACGTACGAGCTGTCGGAGTTCCTGGTGGACGTCCTCGGCGTCACCGACGTGGGCGCGTACTTCCCGCACCGGGTCACCTACCACCCCACGTGCCACTCGTTGCGCGTGCTGAAGGTGCGGGACCGGCCGTTGCGGCTGCTCCGCGCGGTCGAGGGCATCGACCTGGTGGAGCTGCCGTCCGCCGAGACGTGCTGCGGCTTCGGCGGCACGTTCGCGCTGAAGAACTCCGACACCTCCACCGCCATGCTCGGCGACAAGATGAGCGCGGTGCTGAGCACGAAGGCGGGCGTGCTCACGGCGGGCGACTCGTCGTGCCTGATGCACATCGGCGGCGGCCTGAGCAGGCTGCGCAGCGGCGTGCGACCGCTGCACCTGGCCCAGATCCTGGAGCACACGCGATGACGACGTTCCTGGGCATGCCCGCCGGCGGCGGGAACCTGACCGGCGAGCCGTTCCCGAAGGCCGCGCGCGAGTCCTTGGGCAACGCCCAACTGCGCCGCAACCTCGCCAAGGCCACCGGCACGATCCGGGCCAAGCGGGCGAACGTCGTCGGCGAGCTGCCGGACTGGGAGCAGCTGCGCGCGGCGGGCGCGGCGATCAAGGACGAGGTGCTGGCGAACCTCGACGAGTACCTGGTGCGGTTCGAGGAGGCGTTGACGAGCCGCGGCACGCACGTGCACTGGGCGCGGGACGCCGACGAGGCCAACCGCATCGTCACCGACCTGGTGCGGGCGACCGGCACGCGTGAGGTGATCAAGGTCAAGTCGATGGCCACGGTCGAGATCGGGTTGAACGAGGCGCTGGCCGACATCGGCGTGCACGCGGTGGAGACCGACCTGGCCGAGCTGATCGTCCAGCTGGGCAAGGACAAGTCGAGCCACATCCTGGTGCCCGCGATCCACCGCAACCGCACGGAGATCCGGGAGATCTTCCGGCGCGAGATGCCGGGCGTTGACCCGGACCTGACCGACGACCCGAACGCGTTGGCCGAGGCGGCGCGCAAGCACCTGCGGCACAAGTTCATGACGGTGGACGTGGCCGTCTCGGGCGCGAACTTCGGCGTGGCCGAGACCGGGTCGCTGGTGGTGGTCGAGTCCGAGGGCAACGGCCGGATGTGCCTGACGTTGCCGCGCACGCTGATCAGCGTGGTCGGCATCGAGAAGCTGGTGCCGTCGTGGCGCGATCTCGAGGTGTTCCTGCAACTGCTGCCGCGGTCGTCGACCGGTGAGCGGATGAACCCGTACACGTCGGTGTGGACGGGGCCGACCGAGGGGCAGACCAGCCACGTGGTGCTGGTGGACAACGGCCGCACGGCCACGCTCGCCGACCCGGGCGGGCGGGCGGCGTTGCGCTGCATCCGGTGTTCGGCGTGCCTGAACTCGTGCCCGGTGTACGAGCGCACCGGCGGGCACGCGTACGGCTCGACGTACCCCGGCCCGATCGGCGCGGTGCTGTCGCCGCAGCTGACCGGTGTCGACCGCAACCCGACGCTGCCGTTCGCGTCGTCGCTGTGCGGTGTCTGCTACGACGTGTGCCCGGTGGCGATCGACATCCCGTCGATGCTGGTGCACCTGCGGGAGCGGGTCACCTCGGCGAAGCCGACCACGCCGGAGTCGACGGCGATGCGCGCGTTGGCGTGGGCGATGTCGGACGCGCGGCGGTGGCGGCGGCTGGTGCGGTTGGGCAGGTTCGGGCGGGTGGCGAGCCGGCACGTGCCGCTGCCGGGCTGGTCGACGGCGCGCGACCTGCCGGAACCGCCGAAGCAGACGTTCCGCGACTGGTGGGAGACCCGGTGAGCGCTCGTGACGAGGTCCTGGCGAGGGTGCGGCGCGCGAAGGGCCCGCGCGAGGTGGCGCCCGTGCCGCGCGACTACCGGGCGGCCGGCACGCGGGGACCGGGTGACCTGGAGCTGTTCGCCGAACGCCTGCGCGACTACCGGGCGCTGGTCCGCGTGGTGGCCGCCGACGAGGTGGCCGGAGCGATCGCCGCCGCCCTGACCGAGCGGGGCGCGCACCACGTCGTGACCGCGCCCGGCACGCCGCCCGAGTGGACGGCGGCGTGGGTCGGGTCGGCGGTGCAATCGGACCCGGTGGCCGGGGGCACCGAACCGGCCGGAACCGGGGCTGAACCGGCGGCGGGAGCGGGACCGGGAGCCGGAACCGGAGTGCAATCGGCGGGTGGACTCAGGGCGGAATCGGCGGCGGGACCGGGAGCGGAACGAGCCGCCGGACCGGGCGCGGAACGGGCCGGCACCGGGATCCCACCAGCGGCCGAGCCCGGTGCCGAAGCGGGCGAACCGGGGGCGGAACCCGGCGGGCGGCCGTGGGAGCACCAGGAACTGTCGGACCCCGTCGGTAGAATCGAATCAAGGGTTCCCCTTGGCGGGGACGCTCGCGAAGCGCTTCGCGGAATCGTCGAAGCGGCCGATGCCGTCGTCACGGCCTGTCACGTGGCGGTCGCGGAAACCGGCACGATCGTGCTCGACCACGACGCCGCCGACCAAGGCCCCCGGGCCCTCACCCTCGTGCCGGACTACCACCTGGTGGTCGTGCGGGCCGACCAGGTCGTGGCCGGCGTGCCGGACGCGGTCGCGGCGTTGGCCGGGGTGCGCACCCAGACGTGGATCAGCGGACCGTCCGCGACCAGCGACATCGAGCTGGAACGCGTCGAAGGCGTGCACGGGCCGCGCACGCTGGAGGTCGTGATCACGCGCTGAAACACCGGTGATCGTGTTCTCACCCTTTGGGCGGATCCGCCCACGATCGCGTGGTTCGCTAGGATCGGACTCCCGATCGAGAGGCGCTGCAACGGGCGACGAGCCCGCCACGCTCGGCCGGGGCTCGACGATCCGAAGGGCGCCTCCCAACCTGGGAGGCCGCGTGTCGGAAAACGCCCTGCGAGAGCTGCTGGACCAGCGCGTCGCGGTGCTGGACGGCGCTTGGGGCACGATGCTCCAAGCCGCCGGGCTCACCCCGGCCGACTACCGCGGCGACCTGCTCGGCGACCACGCGCACGACGTCACCGGCGACCCGGACCTGCTCAACCTGACCCGCCCGGACGTCGTCCTCGACGTCCACCGGCAGTACTTGGCCGCGGGCGCGGACATCACCACCACCAACACGTTCACCGCGACGAGCATCGCGCAGGCCGACTACGGCCTGGAGAAGCTCGTGCGCGAGATGAACGTGCGCGGCGCGCAGCTCGCCCGCCAGGCCGCCGACGAGGCGGGCGGCCGGTTCGTGGCGGGCTCGGTCGGCCCGCTCAACGTCACCCTGTCCCTGTCGCCGCGGGTCGAGGACCCGGCGTACCGGACGGTCACGTTCGACCAGGTCAAGGACGCCTACGCGGAGCAGATCAGCGCGCTCGCCGAGGGCGGCGTCGACCTGCTGCTCATCGAGACGATCTTCGACACGCTCAACGCCAAGGCCGCCGTCGCCGCGGCCCGCGAGGTTGCGCCCCACCTGCCGCTGTGGATCTCGGTCACCATCGTGGACCTGAGCGGGCGGACGCTGTCCGGGCAGACGGTCGAGGCGTTCTGGAACTCCGTCGCGCACGCCGAGCCGCTGGTCGTGGGCGTGAACTGCTCACTGGGCGCGGCCGAGATGCGACCGCACGTCACCGAGATGTCCCGGATCGCCGGGACGTACACCGCGAGCCACCCCAACGCCGGGCTGCCCAACGCGTTCGGCGGCTACGACGAGACCCCGGAGCAGACGGCCGCGCTGCTGCACGGCTTCGCCGAGGAGGGCGTGGTCAACATCGTCGGCGGCTGCTGCGGCACGACGCCCGCGCACATCGCGCGGATCGCGGCGGCGGTCAAGGACCTGCCGCCGCGGTCGGTGGCGCGGGTGCCGGACCGGACCAGGTTCAGCGGCCTGGAGCCGTTCGAGATCAGCGCGGACACCGGGTTCGTGATGATCGGCGAGCGCACCAACGTGACCGGGTCGGCGAAGTTCCGCCGGCTGATCGAGGGCGACAACTACCAGGCGGCGGTGGACGTCGCGCTGGAGCAGGTGCGCGGCGGCGCGAACCTGCTCGACGTGAACATGGACGCCGACCTGCTCGACAGCGAGCGGGCGATGACCACGTTCCTCAACCTGGTCGCCACCGAGCCGGAGATCGCCCGCGTCCCGATCATGGTCGACAGCTCGCGGTGGAGCGTGCTGGAGGCCGGGCTGAAGTGCGTGCAGGGCAAGGGCGTGGTCAACTCGATCAGCCTCAAGGAGGGCGAGGAGTCGTTCCTGACCCAGGCCCGCCGCATCCGCGACTTCGGCGCGGGCGTCGTGGTGATGGCGTTCGACGAGCTCGGCCAGGCCGACACCGCCGAGCGCAAGGTCGAGATCTGCGCCCGCGCGTACGACCTGCTGACGCAGAAGGCGGACTTCCCGGCCGAGGACATCATCTTCGACCCGAACGTGCTCGCGGTCGCGACCGGCATCGCCGAGCACAACGGGTACGCCAAGGCGTTCCTGGACGCGATCCCGCTGATCAAGCAGCGCTGTCCGGGCGTGCGGATCAGCGGCGGCATCTCGAACCTGTCGTTCTCGTTCCGCGGCAACGACACCGTGCGCGAGGCGATGCACTCCTCGTTCCTCTACCACGCCGTGCGCGCGGGCCTGGACATGGGCATCGTCAACGCCGGCCAGCTCGCGGTCTACGAGGACATCCCCAAGGACCTGCTGGAACTGGTCGAGGACGTGCTGTTCGACCGCCGCCCGGACGCCACGGACCGGCTGGTGTCCTTCGCCGAGACGGTGGCGAGCTCCGGCACCAAGCGCGTGGTCGACCTGGCGTGGCGCGAGGGCCCGGTGGCCAAGCGGCTCGAGCACGCGCTGGTGCACGGCATCGTCGACTTCATCATCGAGGACACCGAAGAGGCGCGGCTGGAGGCCGAGCGCCCGCTCGACGTGATCGAGGGTCCGCTGATGGACGGCATGAAGGTCGTCGGCGACCTGTTCGGCGCGGGCAAGATGTTCCTGCCGCAGGTGGTGAAGAGCGCGCGGGTGATGAAGCGCGCGGTGGCGCACCTGGAGCCGTACATGGACGCGGAGAAGGAAGCCTCCGGCTCCACCCGCGGCAACGGCAAGGTCGTGCTGGCCACGGTGAAGGGCGACGTGCACGACATCGGCAAGAACATCGTCGGCGTGGTGCTGGGCTGCAACAACTACGACGTGGTCGACCTGGGCGTGATGGTGCCCGCGGCGAAGATCCTGGACACCGCGATCGCCGAGGGCGCGGACGCGGTCGGCCTGTCCGGGCTGATCACGCCGTCGCTGGACGAGATGGTGTCGGTGGCGGCGGAGATGCAGCGGCGCGGGATGAAGCTGCCGCTGCTGATCGGCGGCGCGACCACGTCCCGCCAGCACACGGCGGTCCGGATCGCGCCCGTGTACGACCAGACCACCGTGCACGTGCTGGACGCGTCACGGGTGGCGGGCGTGGTGTCGGCGCTGCTGGACGAGGACCGCGCCGAGGAGCTGGCCGCGGCGACGCGGGTCGAGCAGCAGCGGTTGCGCGAGGAGCACGAGAACCGGCAGAGCACGCCGCTGTTGACGGTGGAGCAGGCGCGGGCGAACGCCGAGGTGGTGTCGTTCGAGGAGCTGCCGACGCCCGCGTTCACCGGGCTGCGGGTCGTGGAGCCGTCACTGGCCGAGCTGCGCGAGATGATCGACTGGACGTTCTTCTTCCTGGCCTGGGAGCTGAAGGGCAAGTTCCCGAAGATCCTGGAGACCAACCCGGCCGCGCAGGAGCTGTTCGACGACGCGAACGCGATGCTCGACCAGGTGATCGCGGACGGCTCGTTGCGGGCGAAGGGCGTGTACGGCTTCTGGCCCGCGCACTCCGAGGGCGACGACATCGTGGTGGACGGGCGGCGGCTGCCGATGCTGCGCCAGCAGACCCAGAAGCCGGCGAGCAGGCCCAACCGGAGCCTGGCGGACTACATCGCGCCGGCGGGCGATCACCTGGGCGGGTTCGCGGTGGCCATCCACGGCGCCGAGGAGCTGTCGGCGCGGTACGAGCGGGAGCAGGACGACTACAAGTCGATCATGGTGAAGGCGTTGGCGGACCGGCTGGCGGAGGCGTTCGCCGAGCACGTCCACCTGCGGGCGCGGCGGGACTGGTTCGAGCCGGACGCCGACCCGGAGTTGGCGGACCTGCACGCCGAGCGGTTCCGCGGCATCCGGCCCGCGTTCGGCTACCCGGCCAGCCCCGACCACAGCGAGAAGCAGGACCTGTTCGCGATGCTGGAGGCCGAGCAGGTGGGCCTGGCGTTGACCGACTCGTTCGCCATGACGCCGGCGGCGGCGGTGAGCGGCGTGATCTTCGCGCACCCGGAGGCCCGCTACTTCACCGTGGGTCGGATCGGCCGCGACCAGGTGGTCGACTACGCGCGCCGGCGCGGGATGCCGGTCGCGGAGGTCGAGCGCTGGCTCCGGCCGAACCTGGCCTACGAGCCGGAAGCCTGATGGCCTGACAAAGTCGGCGCGAATGCGCGAATAATGGATCAACAGTCCCTCGTCGGAGTGCCGTCGCATTCACACCGACGAGGGACTGCCAAACTCCGGCGGCCTGGCTATCGTCACCTTCGGGACCGTGAAAGGATCCCGAAGGGGGAGCTGTGAATAAGAATTCTCTGGCCGCGTGCCTCGGCGCGCTGATCGTTCTCGTCATGATGGCGCTGGCACCGTCCTCCGCGTCGGCGGCGTCGATCGCCGCGCCGGCGCCGGCCGCGCACGCGGTGGACCGGTCGGACGTGCCCGCCTGTTACGTCACACCCAAATCCGGCGTGAGCGGCGTGAACGTCCGCCTGCGCACCAACGAGGACTCCACCCGCCTCGGCATCATCCAGCCCGGCCAACGCGCCGCGGCGTCGTGCGACGCCACCTCGGGCAGCAGCTACACCGCGTGCGGCGGAACGAGCAGCTGGTGGATCCAGGTGCAGTGGGACGGCCGCACGGGTTACGTCGCCCACCTCTGCGTGAACTGGTACGAAGAAGTCTGATCCCGGTCACCGGCAATCGACGGTCCCGCACGTGAAGAATGGTGCCGCCCCCTTCTCCGCGGAAGAGGGCGGCACCATCTCGGGAATGAATCGGAAATCGCCGCGAAAAAGGCTTTTGGTCAGGCGGCGGAGCGTTCCTCGACCAGGCGGCGGCGCAGGCGGGCCTGCTGCACGGCGGGCGTGCGGTAGTCCATGTCGAGCGCCCCGACGCCGGTGCCGGGCGGCACGATGGCGTCGATCCGGTCGAGCACGTCGTCGTCCAGCACGGCGTCCACGCCGGCGAGCAGGTCGTCCAGCTGGGCCTCCGTGCGCGGGCCGATGATCGCGGACGTGACGCCGGGGTGGGCGATCGCGAAGGCCATCGCCAGGTGCGTCAGGGACATCCCGGCGTCCTGGGCGACGGGGATGAGCTGCTCGACGGCGTCGAGGCGGCGTTCGTCGGTCATGTGCTTGAAGCCGTAGCTCGCGCGCTTGCCCTCGGCCTGCACGCCCTTGCGGTAGCGACCGGTGAGCAGGCCCTGCGCGAGCGGGCTCCAGACGAGCGTGCCCATGCCGTAGCGCTCGCAGACGGGCAGCACCTCGTTCTCGATGCGCCGGTCGAGGATCGAGTACGGCGGCTGCTCGGTGCGGAACCGCGCGAGGCCGCGCCGTTCGGCGACCCACTGCGCCTCGACGATCTCCGAGGCGGGGAAGGTGGAGGAGCCGATGGCCCGGACCTTCCCGGCCCGCACGAGGTCGGTGAGCGCCGACAGCGTCTCCTCCACGTCGGTGTCGGGCGCGGGCCGGTGGACCTGGTAGAGGTCGACGTGATCGGTCCGGAGGCGGCGCAGGGAGTCGTCCAGGGCGCGGACCAGCCAGCGCCGCGAGTTGCCCTGGTGGTTCGGGTCCTCGCCCATCGGCAGGTGGGCCTTGGTGGCCAGCACGACGTCGTCGCGACGGCCCTCGATGGCCTTGCCGACGATCTCCTCGGACTCGCCGTGCGAGTAGATGTCGGCGGTGTCGATGAAGTTGACGCCCGCGTCCAGCGCCTTGTGGATCATGCGGGCGGCGTCGTCGTGGTCGGGGTTGCCCGCGGCGCCGAACATCATCGCGCCCAGGGCGTAGGGGCTGACCTTGATGCCGGTGCGGCCCAGCGTGCGGTACTTCATGGTGCTCCTCGTGCATTGGCGGGTGCCCGGCGCAGCGCTACGCTCGACACAAACGGAACAACGTTCGACTTCGACAATACGGAACGATGTTCCGCTTAGCAAGGAGGGGTGCCGTGAGCGAGCAAGTCGACGCGGGCGAGACCGAGGAGCGGCCGGGCAAGCGCGTGCGGGCGGACGCGCAGCGCAACACCGACGCGCTGCTCAGCGCCGCCGCGGAGGTCTTCGCCACCTCGGGCGTGGACGCGCCCGTGCGCCAGATCACCGCCAAGGCCGGGGTGGGCGCGGGCACGCTGTACCGCCACTTCCCGCAACGCTCGGACCTCATCGCCGCGGTGTTCCGCCACGAGGTGGACGCCTGCGCCGACGCCGCCCCCGTCCTCGCCGCCCAGCACGAACCGCTCGAAGCGCTGATCAGGTGGTTGCGGCGCTTCACGGGCTTCATCGGCACGAAGCACGGGCTCAGCGCCGCCCTGCACTCCGGCGACCCGGCCTACGCCGCCCTGCCCGCCTACTTCCAGCAGCGCTTCGTGCCGGTCCTGCGCGGCCTGCTCGACCGCGCCGCGGAGGCCGGCGAGGTCCGCGCCGACGTCGACCCCTACGACCTGCTGCGCGCCACCGCCAACCTGACCCTGCCCGCCCGGGAGGACGACGGCCACACGGAGCGGATGGTCGCGCTGCTCGTCGACGGCCTCCGCTTCGGGGCACGCCGACCGGTCAGAGGGGCGGGCTGATCCCCAACCGCCGGTCCACGGCCGCGACGAACCGGTCGGCCCGGTCGGGCACGGTGGAGCGCGCCCACGTGCCCAGCGCGTCGAGGAACCCGACCAGGTCCGCCCGGACCTCCCGGAGGTGCCCGAGCAGGGCGTCACGGGCGATGTCGACGTGCGGACCGGTGAACCGGGGGTTCGCCAGGTCCTCGTTCGGCCAGATCCGGACCACCTCGCCCCGGTGCTGCACCACGGTGTCGGGGCTGTGGCCGAGCCAGATCGCCTCGCCGTCGAGGACCTCCAGCCAGGTGCGCCACTCGTCCAGCCCGAAGCAGCACCCCGGGTCGGCCACGACGTCGCCCGCCACGATCCGCAGACCGCCGGGCACGTGCCGCTCGTCCTCGGCGGCCAGGAAGGCGTCGACGGCCCCGACCGCGTCCGACACGTCGGCGTGCAGGTCGACGTCGTCGACGCCGTGCGCGACCAGCGCCCACGCCAGGACGGCGACGCGGCTCGGCGTGGGCGAGCGCGGAACCTCCACGTGGTACTCCCCCGGCTCGACCGACCAGAACGGGCAGTCACCGACCGGTCGCTCCACCACCGGGGTCATCGTGATCACCCGGCCATTGTGGGACCCGCGGCCGGCGGGACGAAGCGGTTTCCCGTCCCGACGGACGCCGACCGGATCCAGTCGCACGGGGCGAGCGGTGGGTCGGGGGCCGGTGGTACCGCACGACAGAAGGTGCAGCCGGTCGCCGCACCGGTCGAGGATGGCCGTGGAAATCCGATCGGCGGCGACTGGAGTGAATTCGTGCACAACAGCGGTGCGACAAATCCTTCCGACAGGGAATTGGCCGGTATTCGCCTGTTCGACGAGATGTTGGGCTACGTCTACTCCGCGGCGCTGCGTGCGGCCGCCATCGCCGGCGTGGCCGACCACCTGGTCGACGGTCCGAAGACGCCGGCCGAGCTGGCGGCGGACACCGGGACCAAGGCGGACCACCTGTTCCGCGTGCTCCGGTTGCTGGCCATGCGTGGTGTGTTCCGCGAGGACGACCACGGCCGGTTCGAGCTGACCCCGGAAGCGCACCTGCTGCGCACGGACGCGGAGGGGTCGCTGCGGGCGGCCGTCGTGACGTTCACGGACAAGGCGTTCTGGGCCTCGCACGGCGAACTGGTCGAGAGCCTGCGCAGCGGGAGTCCCAGCTTCGACCACGTTTTCGGCACGTCGTTCTTCGAGTACTTCCGGGACGTGGCCTCCCCGGAGGTCTTCTACTCCGGGATGCAGGCGAAATCCGACTCCGAGAACCCGTCCATCATGCGCAACTACCGGTTCCCGCCGGGCGCCACGGTCGTCGACGTCGGCGGCGGGTACGGCGGGTTGCTGCTGGACGTCCTGCGGCAGGATCCCAGCCTGCGCGGCATCCTGCTCGACCTCGGCGAGCACGTCGTGTCCGACCACCGGCTGGGCGAGCTGGGCGACGACAGCCGCTGGGAGCTGGTCGCGGGCGACTTCTTCGAGGAGTGCCCGCCCGCGGACGTGTACCTGCTCAAGCACATCATCCACGACTGGAACGACGAGCAGTGCGTGCGCATCCTCCGCAACTGCCGCAAGGCCATGTCCCCCGGTGGCCGGGTGCTGGTGCTGGACGCGGTGATCCCGCCGAAGAACGCCCCGCACACGGGCAAGCTGTACGACATCGTCGTCATGTCCCTGCTGCCCGGCCGCGAGCGGACCGAGGAGGAGTTCAGGGCGCTGCTGGCCAAGGCCGACCTGGAGGTGACGAGGGTCATCGACACCGGCTTCGTCGCCTCGATCGTGGAAGCCGTCGCCCGCTGACGGGCCGAACGGCCTCGTCGGAGTCACCGAACGCCCCGCCGCCCACCCACGGGCGGCGGGGCGTCCGACCCCCCGGGCTCAGACGCCGACCGGCTCCCGGGCCTCGACGGTCCGCTCGGCCTTGCGCGCCCGGCGGCGTTCCTTGCGGCCCTCCACCATCGAGTACAGCGTGGGCACCAGCACCAGGGTCAGCAGCGTCGAGCTGATCAGGCCGCCGATCACCACGATCGCCAGCGGCTTGCCGATGAACGCGCCCTCGCCGGTGATGCCCAGCGCCATCGGCAGCAGCGCGAAGATCGTGGCCGCGGCGGTCATCAGAATCGGTCGCAGCCGCCGCCTGCCGCCCTCGACCACGGCCTCCCGCACCGGCATGCCGTCCCGCCGGTACTGGTTGACCAGGTCGATCAGCACGATCGCGTTGGTCACCACGATCCCGACGAGCATCAGCATGCCGATCAACGCGGGCAGGCCGAGCGGGGTCCCGGTGAGCAGCAGCAGGCCGATCGCGCCGGTCGCGGCGAACGGGATGGACACCAGCAGGATCAGCGGCTGCACCAGGCTGCGGAACGTCGCCACCATGATCAGGAACACGATCGCGATGGCCGCGAGCATGGCCAGGCCCAGGTCGGCGAACGTCTCGGCCTGGTCGGCGCTGACGCCGCCGATGCTGTGCGCGGCGCCCGCGGGCAGGTCCAGCGCGTCCAGCCGCGACGTCAGGTCGGCCGTCACCGCGCCCAGGTCGGACCCGGTGGCCTTCGCCGACACGGTGGCGCTGCGCGCGCCGTCGGTGCGCCGCACCTGAACCGGACCGTCCACCACGGCCACGTCGGCGACCTGGCCGAGCGTGACGCCACCCGGCAGCGGCAACGCGCGCAGCGCGGCCACGTCGGTCGGCGTCGTGCCCGTGCGCAGCAGGACCTGCTGCGACCGGCCGTCGATCGGCAGCTGCGCCACCGGCACGCCGCGCAGCGCCTGCGCGGCGAACTGGCCGATGGTCTGGCCGGTGAGCCCGCGCGCCGCCGCGGCGGCCTGGTTCACCGTCACCTGCACGCGCGGCGCGCTCACCGACAGGTCGTCGGTGACCTCGCCGACGCCGGGCGTGCCGGACACGACCTGCCGCACGCGGTCGGCGGCGTCGCGCAGCGTGGCCGCGTCGGGCGCGGTGACCAGCACGTCGATGGTGTCCGAGCCGAAGCCGGACGCCGCCGCGCCGAACGCCACCTCGCCCGCGCCGGGCGTGTTCGCCAACCGCTCGGTCAGCCGGTCCTGCAACGCCTCCAGGTCCGTGCCCTCGCGGACGGTGGCGCGCACGCTGGTGTCGCCGTCACCGCCGAAGCCGAACGCGGCCAGGCTGTTGTCCGTGCCGACGGTGACCTGGTAGGTCTCCACCTCCTCGGTCTCCGCCAGCACGCCTTCGAGCTTGCGCGCCGCGTCGTCCCGGGCGGTGAGGCTGCTGCCCGGCGGCAGCTTCTGGGTGCCCTGCAACGCGGTGCCGCCCGCGTTGTCGATGAAGTTGGTCTCCAGCGAGCCGGCCAGGCCGAGCGTGCCGCCGAAGATGAGCGCGGCGATCAGCAACGTCACCCAACGGCGCGTGGTCGCGAACTTGAGCACGGGCACGTATGCGCGCTGCAACGGGCTGCGCTTCTCCTTCTCCAGCGCCGCTTCGCGCGCCTTCGCCGCCTCGTCCGGGTCGGTCGGCACGGCCGGGCGCTTGAGGAACCAGTACGCCAGCACCGGCACGATCGTCAGCGACACCAACAGCGAGGCCAGTAGCGCCACCGTGACCGTGATGGAGAACGGCCCGAACAGCTCGCCCGCGATGCCGCCGACGAACGCGATCGGCAGGAACACCGCGACCGTGGTCAACGTGGACGCGGTCACCGCGCCCGCCACCTCGCGCACGCCGTCCAGCACGGCCCGTTGCTTCTCCTCGCCGTACCCGAGGTGCCGCTTGATGTTCTCCAGCACCACGATCGAGTCGTCCACCACCCGGCCGACCGCGATGGTGAGCGCGCCGAGGGTGAGCAGGTTCAACGACAGGTCGCCGGTGTAGAGCGCGATCAGCGCGACCACCACCGACAGCGGGATCGACACCGCCGTCACCAGCGTGGACCGCACCGACAGCAGGAACAGCAGGATCACGACCACCGCGAACAGCAAGCCGAGCAGGCCCTCGGTGGTCAGGCCGCTGATCGCCTTCTCGACCTGCGGGCCCTGGTCGAACGCGACGGTGAGGGTGGAGCCCGCCGCCTCGCCCCACTCGCCGAGCTTGTCGCGGACCTGCCGGGAGATCTCGACCGCGTTGCCGTCGGCGGCCATGGTGACGCTGACGCCCAGCGTCGCCTCGCCGTTGGTGCGGGTGAGCACGGTCGCCGCCGCCGGCGCGGACTCGACCTTGGCCACGTCGCCGAGCTTCACCGGGCCCGCGGGCGAGGCGAGCAGCAGGTTGCGCAGGTCGTCGACGGTGCCGACCGGGCTGCCGACCTGCACGGTCAGCGTCTTGTCCGCGTCCGGCACGGTGCCCGCGGGCATGACCGCGCCGGCCGTGGTCAGGGCGGCGGTCAGCGCCTGCGGGTCCACCCGGGCCGCGCCGAGGCGGGCGTAGTCGACGGTGACGCTGACCTGGCGGTCGCGCTCACCGCTGACGCTGGCCTCCCGCACACCGGGGATGGCCTCCAGGCCGGGCACGACCTCGGCGCGCAGCCGGGCCGCGGCGGCGATGTCGTCGTCGCCGGAGGTCGCGGCGAGCGCGATCACCGGGATGTCGTCGGTGCTGCCCTGCGCGACGGTCGGCTCCACGCCCTGCGGCAGGCGCGGCTGGAGCCGGTTCACCGCCTGCTGCATCTGGGCCACGGCGGCGTCGATGTCGGTGCCGTAGGTGAACATCACCTGGACCGTCGCGGAGCTCTCGGCGGAGCGGGTGAACACCTGCTCGACACCGTCGACACCGCGCACGGCCGACTGGATCGGCTCGGCCACCTGGCTGTCCACCAGGTCCGGCGACGCGCCCGGGAAGGGCGCGATGACCACCGCGGCGGGCAACTCGATGGACGGGAAGAGCTGCTGCTTGATCGAGGGCAGCGTGAACGCGCCGAAACCGATCACGAGCAGGCTGAGCAGCCCGACGAGACTTCGGTTGGCCAGGCTCAGTCGAGCCAGCACGGACATCGTGGGAATCTCCTTGGTGAGCGGACCGGCCGGCAGGCGACTGCACGGGGTACCGCGGGCGGATGTGCGAACGCTGGCACACGCCACCTGAGAACGGGCTCAGACATGGGTTGACCGCACGCCCGTCGAACGGGCTCTGACCTGCGCGAACGGCATCCGCCACCGGATCGCGCGGACGTGGTGATCTTTGTCACGGAGGCCGGGGACGCGTGCCCCCGGCCTCCTGCACCCACGACGGCGTGCCCTGCCGGACGCCCTTGGTCTCGGCCGCCGCCACGGACCGGCCGCCGGTTGTAGGCCCGGCGACTGCATGCTTTACGAGATGGGCGGCCGGTTCGTTCAACGCGCCTGTTC
The DNA here is from genome assembly GCF_040656635.1 of Actinosynnema sp. NPDC049800. NCBI lineage: Bacteria > Bacillati > Actinomycetota > Actinomycetes > Pseudonocardiales > Pseudonocardiaceae > Actinosynnema > Actinosynnema sp. NPDC049800. The sequence continues at coordinate 105,433 of NZ_JBFAMT010000006.1, forward strand.
GGAATACCGCAGTCCGGTGTGGCGCAACCAGAGCAGACCGAGCACGGGCAGCACGAGCGGGACGAACCCGTAGCCGCCGCCGAAGTCCGACCACACCGTGGCGTCCGGGAACGCGTCGGCGAACACCAGGCTCGCCGCGCCGACCACGAGCACCCCGGCCAGCTCGACGCCGCACGCGAGGTAGGCGACCCGCCGCGACACGACACCGGCCAGCGCGGCGGTGGCCACGACGTACACGACCGCCGCGAACGCCGACAGCACGTACGCCAGCGGCGCCTGCTCGAACCGGGTGGCGAGCTGCACCGCGGAGCGCGCGGTGGCGGCGACCGCGAAGATCCCGTACACCGCGATGAGCATCCGACCGGGCCCGGACCGGGTGGTCTCCTCCAGCTCGTCGCGCCGCTCACCCATGGGTCGCCCAGAGCTGGTTGAGCCGCAGGATCATCACCGGCACGCTCAGGCACGCCACCGCCAACACCCCGGCGCCCCACCGCGACCGGTCGCCCAGGGCCCAGAACGCGCCGACCGGCAGCACGGCGACCGCCGCGACCAGGTAGCCGAAGAACGTGGGCGCGTCCAGGCCGGCCCGGTCGGAGCCCAGCACGGCGACCGTCGCGGCCACCGCCTGCACGAGCAGCCCGGCTTCGAGCAGCACGACGACCGCGGCGAGGCCGAGGGTGGGCTTGGTGGCGAGCGTGATGGGCCGGTCGCCGACGACCAGCACCAGCGACCACGCGGCCGCGACGAGCGCCACGACCGTCAACGCGGTCGCGAGGACTTGGATCATCAGCACTTCCCGGTCGAGCGGACTTACCGCGGCAACCTACCCGGCGTCACGACAGCGGCAGCTTGAAGCCCTCGTGGGACTGGACGAAGCCGAGGCGGCGGTAGAAGCGGTGCGCGTCCACGCGGGTCTTGTCCGACGTGAACTGGACGATGACGCAACCGCGGGCCCTGGCCTCGTCGATCGCCCAGCGCATCAACTCCTCCCCCAGCCCTTGCCCGCGCATCGAGGACGCCACCCGCACGGCCTCGACCTGCGCCCGTGCCGCGCCCCGCCGCGACAGGCCGCGCAACACCGTGAGCTGCAACGTGCCCACGACCTCACCGCCGCGTTCCGCGACCGCCAGCACCTCGTGCCCGGCCGCGTCGATCGCCTCGAACGCCCGCAGGTAGGGCGCCAGGTCCTCCGGCGACTCGCGCCGCGCGCCCAACTCGTCGTCGGCGAGCATGGCCACGATGGCGGGGACGTCCTCGGCGGTGGCGCGACGGATGATCACTGGCACGGTCCTCCCCGGTCATCGGCGACTCCACCTCATCACAGAAGGGGATCAGCGGCCCGCGCACCCGGCGGCCCGGGCTAAGGCGGCCCGGCGCCGTGCAGGAGGGTGTCGACCACCCGCTGCGCCAGCGCGTCGGGTTCGAGGCCGCTGTCCGGCCCGTGCACCGCCTCGCCGATCAACGCGTAGAACACCCGGCGCGTCCAGTCGAGGTCGGCGGAGGCGTCGAGCAGCCCCTCGTCCCGCGCCCGGCGCAGCAGCACCAGGCAGCGGTCGTCCACCCGGCGCTTGCCCTCGGCGGCGGGCGAGTCGGCGGCGGTGAAGACGACGCCCATCGCGAACGGCCACCCGATCTTGACCCGCAGCACGTTCGCGGTGATCTCGTGCAGCGCGACCAGCGGCGGCGAGGTCTCCGGCCGGCCGGCGTCCATCACCTCGTCCAGCTGCCGCACGACGTCGGCCGTCATCGCCTCCACCAACGCCTGCCGGTTGGCGAACCGCCGGTGCACGGTGGTGCGCGCGACGCCCGCGGCCTCGGCGATCTGCTCCATGGACGCGCCGGGGTTCACCGACAGCAGCCGCTCGGCGGCTTCCAGGATCGTCCGCACGCTGCGTTCGGCGTCGGCGCGCAAGGGCCGCGTCGCTCCCAAGTCTGTCTCCTTCCGTGCACCACCGATGGTACAGCTACCGCGTTAACTGGAACATCACTGTTGCAGTTTGGGCGATAGCTGTGCCTAAGATGTCTCACATAACCGAGCCGATGGAGATGACATGACCCACCGCCCCACCGCCCTCGTCACCGGCGCGTCCGCCGGGCTGGGCGTCGAGTTCGCCGACCGGCTCGCCGCCCGCGGCCACGACCTCGTCCTCGTCGCCCGCTCCGCCGACCGCCTGGACGCCGTCGCCGACCGGCTCCGCCACGAGCACGGCGCGAAGGTCCACGTGGTCCCGCAGGACCTGTCCGCGCCGGACGCGGTCGACTCGGTCGTCGCACGGCTGCCCGGCCCCGTCCACACGCTGGTCAACAACGCGGGCTTCGGCACCGCCGGCCGGTTCGAGGAGATCCCCGACGGCCACGACCAGGAGCAGTTGATGGTCAACGTGGTCGCGCTGGTCGGCCTGACCCGGGCGCTCGTGCCCGGGATGCTCGAAGCGGGCTCCGGCGCCGTGGTCAACGTCGGTTCGACGGCCGGGTTCCAGCCCTCGCCGTACTTCGCCACCTACAGCGCGGGCAAGGGGTTCGTGCTGAACTTCAGCCTCGCGCTGCGCCGGGAGTACCGGGACCGGGGCATCAAGGTGCTCGCCCTGTGCCCCGGCCCGACCGAGACCAGCTTCTTCGACCGCGTCACCCCGCGCGCCGCGATCGGCGGCCGGATGATGAGCGCCGAGGCCGTCGTGCGGGCGGCCCTGGACGCCCTGGACCGCGGCCGGGCCTACGTCACGCCGGGCTTGGGCAACGCGCTCAACGCCCACCTCGTCCCGCGTCGCCCGCGCACGATGGTGGCCGCGATCGCCGAACGCGTCACGCGGTCCGTGCTCCAGGGCTGAGGGTCAGGACCCGCCCGACAGGGACAGGTCGCCGATCACGACGGTGGTGCGCGGCGGCGCGACGGCCGCCGCCACCCTGGCCACCACCTCGTCGAACACCGGGTCGTCGTAGTAGTCGCTGTGCCCGCGCAACGGCGAGGCGACCATGTCCGGGTCGGGGTCGAGGAACTCCGGGTCGCGCAGCCGCACGTCGTTGCCGCAGCGCACGCCCCACAGCTTCGGGCCGGCGAACACCTGCTCCTCGGCCGTCTCCGGCCACACCTGCACCGGCCCGCCCAACGGGTCGGTGAGCCGGTGCACGTTCCACCAGCGGTCGCCGAGCTCGTCGTGCAGGCGGACGAGCTCGGCGTGGCCCAGGTAGTGCGGGAACAGCCGCGAGTACGCCCACTGCAACTGCGAGCCGTACGTCACCAGGCCGACCCGGCGCAGCGCGGCGACCGCGTCCGCCTGCCTGATGTACCGCTCGCCGTCGGCCGGGTCGGGCCGCTCGCTCTCCCGGCGCAGCAACGACAACGCGGCGAAGCACACCACGCTGCCCTGGCTGTGCCCCGACAGCACGACCGCGCCCACGTCGTGGTGCCCGGCCAACCGGACCGCCCGGGAGGTCAGCTCGATGGTGGCGCGACCGCCGTAGGGCGGCGGGCAGATCGGGTGCGCCAACCTCGGCCAGAACGCCACCAGGTCCCACACGATCCCGACCGCCGTGCGCATCCGCGGGCTCTGCCACGTCCGCACGCCCAACAACAACAAGACCAGCACGAGCCCGGACACCACCAGGCTGCCCAACGCGCCCAGCTCCTGCGCCGGGAGGGTCGACAGCCAGTCGGCCAGGCCCGGCGGCGGGGCGGCCCGCCAGTCCGGGTGCGCGAGCCGGGCCAGCGCGAGCCCGCCACCCGCCGCCACCAGCACGCCGCCCAGCAACGCGACCGCGCCGAGCAGCCAGTGGTAGCGGTACTTCGCCGAGGCCAGGCGCTGGTTGAACGCCACCTTGCCGATGCCCGGCCGGTCCGGGCGCCCCGGGTAGTCGGTCACAATGCCCTCGCGGACCGCCGCACCGCTCGCGTGGCGCATCCAGGACACCGCGCCGACCGCGTACAGCAGACCGGCGGCCACCGCGGCGACCCAGAACGCCCAGCCGGGCATCGGCGTCCACCGCAGCACCACCGCCACCGCCGCGGTCACCGAACCCGCCGCGAACACCAGCGCGCTCGACACCTGCCGCACCATCGCCGCCACGATCGGTGCCACCAGCAGCGGGAACGCGATCGCCAGCACGCCCCAGAGCCCCGCGCCGACCAGGTAGCTCGTGCTCAGCACCAGCCCTTGACGCCCCGCCTCCGGCACCGGGTCGCCGACCCAGTCCACCACCCGGTAGGCCAGCCCGCCGCTGAACCCGACCGCCAGCGTGGTGGCGACCGCCGCGATCACCACGGCCGCGTACCCGTGCCACATCGGCCGGAACCGCTTGTCCGCCACCATCAGCTCGACACCGCGCGCGGAGTGCCGCAGGCGCACGCACGCCCCGAGCAGCACGACCAGCAGCAGCATCGCCGACGCGGCCAGGATGTTCGTGACCGCCTCGAAGCCGGCCAGCGGCGTCACCGACCCGGACGCGCCCGTCGGCGCCCGCCACAGGAACGCCGTCGCCAAGCCCGCCGCGAGCAGCAGGTACGCCGCCGACGCCCACTTGAGCGCCCGCGAGTTCACCTGCCGCCGGTCCGGCGACATCACCACGCACCCGAGGGCCCACGCCAGCACCGCCACGCCCAACCCGACCACCGTCCACGACAGCGCGTCCGACGGCCGGTCCGGCTGCGGGGTCCGCAACGCGCCCGCGTACAGCACCCCCACCACCACGCACGCCGCCGCCACGTGCGCGTCACGCAGCACCGGCGTGCGCGGCGACGTGTGCCAGAACGCGTAGTCGCCCAGGCTGCCCGTGCGGGTCTCCCACACGTGGTGCGTGCCCTTCGGCTCGTACAGGAACGTCTGCCGGCCGAACCACCACAGCACGGTGATCACCAGCCCGGGCGGGACCATGCCGACCAGCAGCATCGCCCCGAACGGCCAGCCGTCGAAGAACGCCAGGTGCGCCGACCGGCACGCCGCCGTGCCCGCGCACTGCCGCACCAGCAGCTCCAGCGACACGTACGCGGTCGCCGCGACGAGCATGCCCGTCAGCACGAGGCCGAGCAGCCGCAGCACCGCCTCGGCGAACCGGCCCGCGCCGAGCAGCGTGTACCGGGCCAGGTTGAGGATCGCGAACGGGATCAGCACCAGCCACAGCGCCCGGCTCGCGCCGCCCGAGGTGAACCGGCCCCAGTGGAACGCCTCCACCGTCCGCGTCCGCCCGCTGGACAGCGCCCGCGCGGGCTTGGCCGCCCGCAGGAACCGCGCGACGTCGTCACCGGCGACCGGGGTCGGGAACGGGTCGCCGAGCATCGCTTCCGGCGGGGTGCCGGACACGCCGTGCACCCGCAGTTCGACGACGTCCTCGGGACGCATGAGATCACCTGCCGTAGGTAGCCCTGGGCTGTTGCCTACCGGATCGCCCACGCGGGGTAGGCCGTTTCAGTGCGGGAGACACCCGGTTGGGCGATCCACGGGCTGGTGAGAGCATCCTGGGTGACGTCCGGTCGCCGATCGCGATCGGGCGTGCTCACGGCCCCGACCCGAAAGGCTGCCCACGGTGACCAAACCCGCCCGCCGCGACCCGAGCAAGCTCGTCGACGCCTCCGGGTTCCGCGAGTTCGTCCAGCACGGCTGGGGCCCGGCCGACCGCGCCGCCCGGGTCGCGCCCGGCGCCGCCGAGGCCGCCGCCGCGCACCGCGACCGGCTCAGCGCCGCACTGCCCGGCGCGCGCATCGCGGTGGCCGCCGGCTGGTCGCCGGTGCGGTCCAACGACACCGACTACGGCTTCCGGCCCGACAGCGATTTCTCCTGGTTGACGGGCTGCGCCGCAGAAGGCGCGGTGCTGGTGATGCACCCGGTCGCCGGCGGTCACGACGCGGAGCTGTTCCTGCGCCCGCCGGCCGGCCCGGACGAGCCGGACTTCTTCGCCAACGCGCGCGACGGCGAGCTGTGGATCGGCCCGGTGCCCGGCCTGGCCGAGTGGGGCGAGGCACTCGGCGTGCGCTGCCGCCCGCTGCACGAGCTGCCGTCGGCGCTGCGCGGCAGGCTGCCCGCCGTGCACGCGACGGCAGGCGTCGACCCGCTGCTGGACGCGCTGGCGGGCGCCGATTACACCGCCGGGCTGCGCACCGTGCTGGCCGAGCTGCGCCGGATCAAGGACGACTGGGAGGTCGGCCAGCTCCAGGCCGCCGTGGACGCCACGATCCTCGGTTTCGCCGACGTCGCCGCCGAGCTGGGAGCGGCCGTCAAGGGCGGTGGCGAGCGGTGGTTGCAGGGCACGTTCGACCGGCGCGCCCGCACCGCGGGCAACGGCCCGGGTTACGCCTCGATCGTGGCCGCCGGGCCGCACGCGCCGGTGCTGCACTGGGTGCGCAACGACGGTCCCGTGCCCGAGGACGCCGTGCTGCTGCTGGACGCGGGCGTCGAGCTGGACACCCTCTACACCGCCGACATCACCCGGACGTTGCCGGTGTCGGGCTCCTACAGCCCGGCGCAGCGGCAGGTGCACGAGCTGATCGAACGCGCGTCGGTGGCGGCGCTGGCGGTCGTGCGGCCGGGTGCGGCGTACCGGGACTTCCACCAGGAGGCCATGCGGGTGCTCGCCGAGGGCCTGCACGACTGGGGCCTGCTGCCCGTGTCGGTCGAGGAGTCGCTCGACCCGGACGGCCAGCACCACCGCCGCTACATCACGTGCGGCGTCGGCCACTTCCTGGGGCTGGACGTGCACGACTGCGCCAACTCCAGCTCCACCGCCTACCACGAGGGCACGCTGGAGGTCGGCATGGCGCTGGCCGTCGAGCCCGGCCTGTACTTCCACCCGAACGACGAGACCGTGCCGCCGGAGCTGCGCGGCATCGGCGTGCGGCTGGAGGAGAACGTCGTGGTGACCGAGGCGGGCAACCGGGTGCTGTCCTCCGCGCTGCCCCACGACGTGGCAGGTCTGGAGGCGTGGGTGGCGGCGGCGGGCCGGTAGTCAGCCGGACACGACACCCGAGCCGACGTCGTCGTCCCTCACCCCAGTGGTGGTCGAAGGTCAGACCCCCCTGCGGCCATCATCGATTCGTGGTGGAAGGCAACGTCGTCTCGGGATCCGTGCACGGATCGGTGGTGCAGGCGCACACGATCCACGGGGGCGTGCACCTGCACGCCCCCGCGCTCATGGTGCCCCGGCAACTGCCCTCCAGCGCGTCCCACCTCGTCGGCCGGTCGTCCGAGCTGGAGGCGTTGCACGCCAGGTTGGGGTCGCACAGCCGGATCACCGTGATCAGCGGTACCGCGGGGGTCGGCAAGACCGCGACGTGCCTGCACTGGGCGCGGTCGGTCGCCGACCGCTTCCCCGACGGCCAGTTGTACGTCGACTTGAGGGGGTTCGACCCGGCACACCCGCCGTTGTCGACCGCGGAGGCGGTGCGAGGGTTCCTCGACGGCTTCGGAGTACCGCCGGAGCGCATCCCTCCGGATGACGCCGCGCAGGTGAACCTGTACCGCACCGTGGTGGCCGACCGGAGGGTGCTGGTCGTGCTGGACAACGCCCGTGACGCCGACCAGGTCCGCGCGCTCCTGCCCGGAGGGGCCGAATGCGTGGTGGTGATCACCAGCCGCACCGAGTTGACCGGTCTGGCGGTGCGCGAGGGCGTCGTGCGGATCGCCCTGGGCGTGCTCGATGAGGTCGACGCGCGCCGACTCATCGCCGATCGCCTCGACGCCACGCAGGTCGACGACGAGGCGGTGGCCGAACTGGCGTCGAGGTGCGCGGGACTGCCGCTCGCCTTGGCCGTCGTGGCGGGACGCGCGGCGCAGCAGCGTTCGTTCCCGCTCAGCGTGCTGGTGGAAGAGTTGCGTTCGGCGGCGCAGCGACTGGACGCGCTCGACACCGGCGATCCCCACACCACCGTGCGCTCGGTCTTCTCCTGGTCCTACGAAGCGCTGCCCGACCCGGCACAAAGGGCGTTCCGCCTGCTCGGGGCCACCACGGGCGCCGACATCTCACTGCCCGCCGCCGCGTCCCTGCTCGGGTTGCCGCTTCCCCGAGCCCGCTCCGTGCTCACCCACCTGGTGCGGGCGAACCTGCTGGAGGAGCACGCCCCGAGCCGCTTCCGCTTCCACGACCTGTTGCGGGAGTACGCCGCCGAACAACTCACCGAGGAACCCGGGGATGAGCACACCGCGGCGGTGACCCGGATGGTCGAGTCGTACCTGCACACCGCCGTAGCGGCTGACGCGGTGCTCAGCCCTCATCGGCTGCGCGTCACCGTGCCGCCACCCCGTCCCGGGGTCAGCGTCGTCGAGGTGGCGGAGTACCACCAAGCGGTCGATTGGTTCGTCGCCGAGCACCAACTCGTCGTGGGCGCGGTGGCGCACGCGGTGCACATGGGTTTGGATCGGCACGCGTGGCAACTGACCTGGGCGATGGTCACCTACCTGCGACGTTTCAGCCACGTCCACGACCGGCTGCGGACCCAGCTGCAGGCCCTCGCCGCCGCCCGCAGGGTCGGTGACCGGTACGCGGAGGCCAAGATCTGCCGAGTGCTGGGCAAGACCCTCCTCCGCCACGGCAGGGAGTCCGAGGCGGAGGACTTCGTCGAACTCGCTGTCGTCCTCTTCCACCACTTGGAGGAGCGAGCCGAGGAGTCCGACGCGCTGCTGAGCCGGGCCGAGTTCCACCGGCGGCGCGGCAATCATGCCGACGCGCACACCGACGCGCACCAGGCCCTGGTCCTCGCCGAAGCCGCCGGTAGCACCAATCTGCGGGCCACCGCACTGAACTCGGCCGCACGCTGCGCGTTCCAGGCGGGTGCCCTCGACCAAGCGCTCACCTACTGCACCAACGCTCTCGCGCTCTACCGGGACATCGACAACGCCGAAGGGGCCGCCGACGCGCTGCGCGTCGCCGGATCGGTCCACAGCCAGCTCGGCCGGTGGGACGACGCGATCGCGCACTACGAGGAGTCGTTGGCACTGGACCTCGTCCTGAACGACGACTACTACGCCGCCCTCGTCCTCCACCAGATCGGGTACGCCCACCGAGCCGCCGGTCGGAACGACGACGCGATCGCAGCCTGGCAGCGTTCCCTGGCGCTCATGGAATACCTGGGTGCCCAGGAGGTCGAGGAGATACGCGGCTGCCTGCACGATGTCGAAGCACCCTAAGCCGGATCACCCGGCTGGATCGCCGTCTCCACGACCTTGACCGCATCGGCCCAGGTGTAACGCTCCGCCAGGAGGTTCCGCACCGTCCAAGCGGTGTCGAACGCGGCCTTGCGGTTCATCATCACCGCGTTGAGGTGGCTCGACCACAGTTCGACATCGCGGGCGTCGTCCTTCGACACGGACAGCACGACGTTCTTCGCCAAGTCCTCCGGCAGCGCAACCCGCAGGAGCTTGCCGACTCCGCTGCGGTCGCTGACCCGTACCGGTATCCCGAGGCGTAGGGCCTCCCACGCGACGAGCCCGAATCCCTCTTCACGGGAGGGCATCAACAGCAGGCTCATCGTCTTCAGGTCTTCGACGACATCCTCGGGATCGGACGCGTAGTTGCGCAGAGAAACGGTGAGACCCGGTACGCCAGACCACTGGAGGATCAGTTTGCGCAGGGGTCCGCCCTCCCCCGCCGGCACGCCTCGGACCAGGAAGTCCAGCTCGTGCTCGGAGACGTTGAGCCGACGGATCGCACGTCCGATCGCCTTGGCCGCCAGGTCGACGCCCTTGTTGTGGGCGTCGGCCACGCGCCCCACGACTGCGACGATCGCAGTCCCGGCCCGGCTCACCGGCCGTGCGTCGACATCGTTGAACCCCGGAATGATCTGGACCGCGTTCGGGACGTCGTCCCCGTAGGTCAACTTGCTGAGCGCGTAATCGTGCAGCTTCGGACCGACCGCGATCACGCGAGCCGCGCGTGCGCACAGATCACGCTCCTCTCTCGTGCGTTCCTCACTGGTCAACGCGGCGTCGTCCGTCCGGTCGAGCCTCCCCCACACCGTTTGATCGGGGTGCATGTGCACGAAGTGCAGTCTCTTCGCATCCGGGTAGCAACTCTCCACCAGCACGCGCGCGGCGGGACCGGTGATCCTACCGTGGCCGATGACGACGTCAGGCAGGACACCGGCCGGCAGCTCGGGCCTGCGCATCAACGCCTCCGAGTCGGTGACGCCCCGCGCCGGTCTGGCGACGATCAATTCCACCCCGTTCGCCTCGGCATCTTTCACTTCGGCCAGCGACGCGGAAGGCACCAGGCACAGCACCCGATGTCCGGCGACCACGAGCGCGCAATTCAGATAGCGATTGAATGAACTGATTCCACCCTTGCTCGGGAACCACTCGTCACACAGCGCAAGAACGGCCAGCCTCGATCCTGCTCTGAGCGAACCGGCACGGTCCGCCCGCTCGGACGGGACATCCAGGAGGCGGCCATCGGGTTGGTGCGCGCGATGGGCGGTACCGGGCAACCGCTCGCCGGCCAGTGGGATTCCGGGGGGAACGAGGCTCTCCCCTTGATGCGACCGAGGTCCGGCCACCGATGTCCGCCACTGGGTTCGGGTCGTGGTCACCTGGTACTCCTGCTGAACTCGTGTATCCGCCCAGGCCGTATCGGCTCGGTAGCGGACGTGTGCCGACGGTGGTCGAATCGCCGCGTCGACGAACTGCGGCGGGTGGCTGAACAGCTCAGGAAACGCGGGAACACCGCTGCCCGAGATGAGAAGGTCCTGCGCCGCGGGGAACGCGCGGCCGGTGACGTAGCGCCACGAGGTGGCGAAGGTATTTCGTCGAAGTCCCAGCGGACGGGAGACTCCACCGCGGTTCCCGACATCCTCGCCCTCAAGTGCCCGGGGGGACCTCCAGCGATGGACCTGTCTGCGCCGCCGGGGACCAGCAGGGCCCGAAATCCGACGATCCCGATCTGCCGCTCCGCTGGACCCCACCAGATCAAGTCGGCGTCCGCACGCCTGCGACCAGCGGATCCGGTCGCAAGGCGCGACTTGCCCACCCCGCCCGTGCCGTGCAGTGGTTCCGGCGGCGCAGCCGCGGTCCGGCCCGGTCTGCCCGCTGAAGTCAACACCGTGAGGCGGTAGGCCACCGAAGAGGCGCAATGCGAGACAAACTGCTCTTTCCTCGCGTTCAACGGTAGTCACCTCCGCTCCTCCTGCATTGCTCGACACAAGCCTTGCTTTGAACACGTGTTCGGGCAGGCTCACGAGTCCACATTGCTCCCCTCACCTCATCATTCAGCACACCCGACCGGAGTCCGATCAGGGGGTGCCCCCTGCTTGGAATTGCGCAGGTAAAGCCTGACCAGGCTCCTCGCACCGCCTGATCCACTTCGGTCACGCAAGGTGACATTCCAATGAGCACGGGATCGCACCTGTTCCCGAACCGGCGGACTGATGAACCCGAGGACCCCTGCCGACCTCGCCCGAGGTAACGGCGCACGCCCACCCGACGCCGGACCCGGAGTCGATCAACACACAGAATTCACATCGACCGAACCGATCGTGGAGTGGGTCGACCATTCCGGTAGCCCGATGGACCACTCGGTCGAAACCTATCGATCACGGTTTCACCGGAAAGGATGGAGGGCAGTTTGCCCGATCCCATCCGACGATCGCTTCCCGACCCGGAAGCCGCGGCGCGACGGTAGTCAGCGCTTCCGCAGGCGCACGGACGTGATGGCGTGGTGCTCGACCTTCAGCACCTCGATGGACCAGCCGGGGATCGTGATCCGGTCGCCGGGGGCCTCGGGGATGCGGCCGAGCACCACCAGCACCAGGCCCGCGACGGTGGCGTAGTCGCCCTCGGGCGGGTCGGCCAGCTCGACGCCCAGGTCGATCAGGTCGTGGATCGGGAACGTGCCGGGCAGGACGAGCGAGCCGTCCGCGCCGCTGCGGACAGCCATCACGTCGCGGTCGGTCTCGTCCAGGATCTCGCCGACGATCTCCTCCAGCAGGTCCTCGAGCGTGATGATGCCGTCGACCGCGCCGTGCTCGTCCACGACCAGGCCGAGCTGCTCGCGCTCGGCCTTGAACCGGCGCAGCGCGTCGGACACCCGCACCGAGTCGGGGAACACCATCGGTGAGCGGGCCACGTCGACCAGCTTGGCGTCGTCGTCCAGAAGGTCCCGCAGGTGCACGACGCCCACGACGTCGTCCAGGTGCCCGCCGCGCGCGACGGGCGCCCGCGAGTGGCCCGAGGCGGCCAGCTCGGCGCGGGCGGACGGCACGTCCGTTTCCGCCGCCAACGTGACCACCGACCGGCGCGGCACCAGGACCTCGCGCAGCCGGCGCTCGCTGATCTCCAGGGCGCCGGTGATGATCATGCGCTGCTCGGCGTTGAGGCCCCGTTGGGCGGAGACCAGCTCGCGCAGCTCCTCGGACGACAGCTGCTCGGACTCGGGTTCCGGTTTGCCGCCGAACAGCCGGACCACCAGGTTCGTCGACGCGCTCAACGCCCACACCGCGGGCCGTGAGGCGGCCGACAGCACGTGCAGCGGCCGTGCCACCAGCAACGCCCAGCGCAGCGCGTACTGCATCGCCAGCCGCTTGGGCGCGAGCTCGCCGAACACCAGGGTCAGGAACGTCAGCACCACCGTGACCAGCGCGATCGCCACCGCGTTCGCCGCGTTGCCGAGGAACGACAGGGCCGGCACCAGCGGCTCGGCCAACGACACCGCCGCCGTCGCCGAGGCCAGGAACCCGGCCAACGTGATGCCGATCTGGATGGTGGCCAGGAACCGGTTGGGGTCGCGCGCGAGCCGCACGAGCGTCTTCGCGGACGCCCGCTCGTCACGCTCCAACGCCCGCAACTGGCCCTCGCGCAGGCTGATCAACGCCATCTCACTGCCCGCGAACAGCGCGTTCAGCAACACCAACACGGCGACCAGCGCGACCGTCCACCCGTACCCGTCCACACCCGAGTCCATACCCGAACCGGGCCGTCCCGCAACCGGAGGGTTGGTCATTTCGAGTGGCGGCGCTGCCGCCCCACCCCTCCTCTGGACTACAACAAGCAGTGGGGAGGTCACATGGTGTCTGCCGCGGTGCACCACTCGTTCGTCGTCGTGGACGTGGAGTCCTACGGCGATCCGACGCGGACGTCACCCCACCGGACCGCCGTGCGCGACGGCATGTACCAGGTGCTGATGAGCGCGTTCGCCGACTGCGACCTGCCCTGGAACGACAAGGCGGTGGACGACGCGGGCGACAGCCTGATGGTGCTGGTGCCCGCCGACGTGCCCAAGTCCGTGCTGGTCGAACGGCTGCCGGAGCGCGTCGTCGCGGCCCTGCGCCGGCACAACCACACCCACGCGCACGAAGCGCGGTTGCGGATGAGGATGGCCGTGCACGCCGGTGAGGTGCACTTCGACGAGCACGGCAAGACGAGCGAAGAGATGATCTTCACCTACCGGATCCTCGACGCGCCGGCCGCCAAGCAGTCCCTCAAAGCCTCGACCGCAACCCTGGTGCTCGTCGTCTCCGACCTGTTCTACCGCTCCGTGGTCCGCAACGACGCGGCCACCAGGCCCGACGACTACTCGGCGGCGCAGGCCAAGGTGAAGGAGGTGGACGCCCGCGTCTGGGTCCGCCTGGTCGACGGTCACCCGATCGAGACCTCACGCCCCGCCGCCCGCACGCGGAGCCTGACCCTGGCCGAACTGGGCCCGGTCATCGAGGTCATGCTGCGCACCCCCGGCTTCGACACCCGCGAGGGACGCGACCTCGTGCTGCGCGAACTGCCCTTCGCCGGCTCCATCACCCGGCACAACGCCGACCGCCCGGACACGGTCAGCATCGTCCGCACGTGCGCGCACTACCCCGGCGGCCTCGACGCGCTGCTGGCCGCCATCCGCTTCTACGCCGCCGGTTCCACCGAAATGGCCGAACTGGACACCCTGTTGGCCGAACGGGTCAGTGGCGTTTAGTTGCCCCCTGCGGAGCCGAATACCGCCATACGCACCTCTTCCGCTCTGTTTCCTTGACATTACACTGAGTCATGCCGTCGTAAGGCGAACCCCACCGCGCAGGGGCACCGCTACCTGATGGCCAACTCGGGAGGCCAGCTAGTGGATGAATCGGCAATTCGGATCGACTCCGGTCTGGTCGACTTGACGAACGTTCCTCTCGACGCGCTGGACGCATTCGACGACGGGATCCTGACGACGTCGACCGACCGTTTCCTCAGACAGGTCGACCACGCCATCATCAGTGTGGGCGGGCACGACTCCTGACCGGCGGACTCCGCACCCATGACGAGGGGCGACCACGAGGTGGCAGGCTCGAACTCCACGCACGGGATATCGCTGCCCAACCACGGGATGTCCCTGGCCCAGTTGGACGCCTTGGCGTCCGCACGCCCCGACGCCGGCGCCATCGCGCTGCTGCACCGGGTCGAGCGGACCAGACGTCTGCTCGCCCTGCGGTTGGTGCTGCACCACGCGCGCGACCACCCCGTTCCGGGCAACCCGTTGCCCCCGGTGGACGAGGCGTGGGACCTGCTGGTCGCCGCCGAGCGCGCCCGCCCGGAGGCGGTGGCGGACCTGCTGTCGCGCCCCCAGGTCGGGGTCTGGTCCGCGCACCTGCTGCGCCGGCTCCGGAACAAGGCCTCCGACACCGCTCCGGTGTGGTTCCACGTCGGCCAACTGCACTTGTTGGCCGCCGCGGCCGGGTTGTCCGCAGAATTGCGCTTCACGATGGCTATTCCCTTGCGGGATGGCATCGCGGTGCTTCCCGGCTGGGGCGTCGCCCGAGTGCCGGAGACGACCGGATGGGGTCACGGCACCTTGGTCTCGGAGGCATCGGGGTTAACCGTTAAAACCGGAGCCGGCACCGCTCACCCGGTGGAATGGCAGCCGATCCGCATTCTTGAGGGCGAAGTCGCCGCCACCGCGCCGCGCATCCACCTGGACGACACCGGACCGTACCGGGGATTGGCGATCCCGGAGCGACCGGACCCATTGTCGGAATCCGCGGCGGCCCGGTGGAACGCGCTCTTCGCCGAGGCGTGGGCGATCTTGGAGCGCGACCACCCGCACCGCGCGCGGGAACTGTCCACCGGGCTGTCGGTGATCACACCCCGCCCGGCGGCCTACCGCTTCCGGCCGCACAGCGGGTCGGTCGGCGACGGCTACGGCGCCGCGATCATCTCCGAACCGCACGACGCCGAGCAGCTGGCCGTGACGATGGTGCACGAGTACCAGCACAGCAAGCTGAACGCGATCAGCCACCTCGTGCCCCTGACCACCGTCAACCCGGCAGCCACCTGCTACGCGCCGTGGCGCGACGACGCCCGCCCGGTCGCCGGGCTGTACCAAGGCGTGAACGCCTTCCTCGCGGTCGTCGAGTTCTGGGAGTCCCAACGTCGGCGCCTGAGCGGAGCGGACGCGGCCCTGGCGCACTTCGAGTTCGCTTACTTCCGCACCCAAGTGGGTGAAGCACTCGACGCGCTACGGCGCCACCCGTCGCTCACCGAGCCCGGGCGGAGGTTCGCGGCCCGCCTGGCGGAACGACTGGCGGCGCTGTCGGATGCCCCCGTGCCCGCCGACGTGCTCGCGGCCGCCGAGAGGGCCGCCGAGGACCACCGCGCGGCCTGGCGCGCCACCCACCTCCACCCGGCGCGGTCGCACGTGCTGGAGTGCGCCGAGCGCTGGCACGCCGGCGAGGCAGCGCCGACCTCGGGGTCGAGACCGGTCGTGGCCGCCGACGACGCTCCGCCCAGGTTGGACGCCAAGGTGATCCTCACGCGCGTCCTGCTGTCCGATCGAGCGGAGTTCGACGCGATGGCGTCGGACGCCTCCGGCGACGTCCACAAGATCGCCACGGACCTGGTCGAGGCGGATTTCGCCTTGGTGGCGGGCGACTACCACCGGGCCCACGCGCTGTACGCGGCGGAACTCGCCGCGGGCTCGCGCCGGCCGGGCGCCTGGTCCGGCTTCGGGGTCGCGGTGCGGGAGTTGTCACCCGGCCCGGCGGCACGAGCCCTGCTCGAACGCCCGCACCTCGTCCGCGCTGTGCGGAACGAGATCGCCGCGACCGGCGAGGCGCCCGACGTGCAGCGCCTCGCCGCGTGGCTGGGAGGAGCGGACGGTTAGAGGGGCATCGGGTCGATGTCGCAGTTCGCGCGGACGCGAGGATCGCTCAGCTCCGACACCGCCGGGTGATACTGCCCGAGCCGTTCCCGCAGCAGGCCCACCGCTCGTCGGTGCACCTCTTCCGCTTCGTCGGCGCGCCCGAGCGCACGCAGGTCGTGCGCGAGGTTCGCCTGGCACGCCAGCGTTGTCGGGTGGTCGGAGCCCAGGATCTCCGTCGCGCGGCGCAGCACCTCGTCGTCGATGGCGTGGGCGCCCTGCGCGTCGCCCGACTCCTGCAGGTCACTGGCGAGGTTGATCCGGGTGACCAGCGTGGAGGGGTGGTCATCGCCCAGACGTGCGCGGAAGCCGCCCAGTGTCGCCTGATCCAGCTCACGCGCGCTCTCGGCGTCGCCCATCAACCTGTGCAGGATCGCCACGTTGACGGCCGCGGAGAGGGTGTGCGGGTGATTGGGTCCGAGCGTTCGCTCGTACCTGCTGAACGTGTCGCGACCGAGCTGCTTGGCCTGTTCCAGCCGGCCCAGGTGCCTCAGCTCGATGGACCGGGCCAACGCGGCGGCGAGCGTGTCGGCGTGGTCGAGGTTGTACCTCAACCGCAACCCGTCGAACGCCGTCTCCGCGGCTTCCATCGCGCCGACGTGGTCGCCCGCCTTGCGGCGCATCACGGCGAGGTGGCGCACGGCGCGGAGCCAGGCGGGGTTGAGCGGTCGCCCCGTGCTGCGCCGTTCGTACGTGCGCACGATCTCCTCGTGCTCGGCGGACGCCTCCCGGTAGTTGCCGAGTTCCCGCTTGTCGATGGTCAGGCCCACCTGCGTCAGCAGTGACGTGTCGTGGTCCTGACCGTAGATCTGGACCCTGCGGTTCCAGGTGTCCGCGTCGAGGTCGAGCGCGGCGGCGAAGTCACCGACGAGGCGGAGGTTCACGCCGAGGCTGTGCGCGACGGCCAGCGTCGTCGGGTCCTCGTCCCCGAGGTACCGGACGCAGATGTCGTAGTTGCGCTTCGACAGCTCCAGCCCGCCGACGAAATCACCCTCCGCGCGCTTGTCCGCCGCGACCTGGCTGATCGCCAGGATCGTTTCCTCGTGCTCCTCGCCGAAGGTGCGGCGGTGCCGCTCCAACAGGTCCCTGTTCAGCGGGGTCGCCTCGGCGTACCGGCCCTGCACCCACAGCATGAAGCCGTACCAGCGGCCCATCCTCAAGGTCTCGGGGTGATCCTCCCCCAGCCGGTCCACCCAGTTCTTGTAGATCTGCTCGGACAGTTCGGCGCTGCGCTTGTGCTCGCCCCACCGGTAGAGGAACTGGACCTGGTTGTACAGCAGCGTTCGAACGGGCTCGGCATCGCTCTCGTAGGCGTTGGACGCGGCCAGGTGCGCGCTCAGGTCCACGTAGGTCGGCCAGTTTTCCGGCTCGGCCGGCCCCTCCGGGTCGTTCTCGCTCAGCATCTGGTGGGCGGCGTGACGCATGGTCACGCGTTCGTCCTCGCTCATCTGGCTGATCAGCACGGACTGGACCAGGCGGTGCAGCTCGATGGAGTTGGTGCGGTGGTCGACGCGCACCAGCGCGAAGCGGTTGATGTCGCGGATGGCCTCGTTGAGCCGCAGGCTGTCGCGCAGGACCTTGGACAGCTCGGCCGGCACGTCGGTGATGTTGCGGCTGTAGGTGAACATCTTGCGGTTGATCGGTTCCGGCGCCAGGAAGGCGCACACCTGGAGCAACCGCAGCGCCGAGGGGTTCTTGCGCTTGAGCTCGCTGAGCGACAGGTCCCACATCGCGGCCACCGACTCGGGGTAGTCGAGGGTGGTGGTGACGTTGAGCAGCTCCAACTGCTTCTCGGCGAGCAGTTCGAGGTACTCCGCGGCGGGCATGCCGGTCTCCACCCGCCACGCCGCCGCCTGCGCGATCGCCAGCGGCAGGTCGCCCAACGCCTGGGCCAGGCGGTCGGCGTCCTCCTCGCCGAGTTCCGGGTCCCGCCGCCGCAGCAGCTGCACGCTCTCGGCGCGCTGGAAGACGTTGACCTCCAGCGGGCGGGCGACGCTGAGCCACTGCGAGTTGCGCGAGGTGACCAGGATCCGCCCGGTGCCGCCGGTGGGCAGGTACTGCTGCACGGCGTCCGGGCTGTCGGCGTTGTCGAAGATGAGCAGCCAGTTGGTCGGGATCTTGTGGTGGTTGCCGCTGCGCAGCGCGTCGAGCACCTGCTGGACCGCCACGTTGGCCTCGGAACCGACGACGAGGTCCAGGCGCTGCCCCAGTTCCACCAGCGAGTTGACGATCTTGACCGACCGCTCGGCGGGCACCCACCAGATCAGGTCGAAGTTCGCGCGGTTGCGGTAGGCGTACTCGATGGCCAGGTGCGACTTGCCGACACCGCCCATGCCGTGGAGCGTTTCGGGCAGCACGGCCGCGGTCCCGCCCCGGACCAGACGCCGTTCGAGCTCCTGGAGGAGGTCCGCCCGCCCGGTGAAGTTGACGTTCCTCGGCGGTACTCCGCCGAAGACGGGCGATGCGAGAGTCCTTCTCCTTTCTTCCTGCTCGACGGCAGTCACCTCTAATCCTCCCGCATTTCGCTCGACATCGACCGTGCCCTCGCGAACACGTGTTCGGTCCCGTTCATCGGCGTGTATACTCGCGCCGACCTCATCATTGCCGACTGCCGACGGCAGCTCTACTCCGGGGTCCCCTTCCGGCGTGGAATAGCGCAGATGAACCCCCGACCAGGCCCTCAACACCGCTCGCTCCGCTTCCGCCACGTGAGGCGACGTGACATTGGGCGAAGCGGCCGATACCGGCTCCTCGTCCAGCGGCCATTCGAACCCCGCCACCACCGGTCGGTGTTCGTCCAGGTAATGCCGGACCACCTTGCGCACGCGCTCGGTGTCGATCCGACGACCATGCGCAAGAAGTTCCTCCCGAATACCCTCCCGCACGAACCTGAACGTCACTCGATTTCCGCCGTTGTCGTACCCGGGGGGCGCGATCGCCACCAGTGGGCCGCCGAGGAATTCCGACAGGGCCGCAGGTCCGGCTTCCGGGTGCAGCAGTTCGAGGATGCGGAGCAGGAGCGGCACCTCCAGCGGTGCGACGGCCCAGTGGACGGCCAGGTCGAACACCACCTTCGACGCGGTCGTGCGGTACGCCGCGACGAGTTCCTCGACGCTGAAGCTCGTGTCACCCGGTTGGGGCCGTGCCGCCCCGGCCGCCGGGTCGGGCGGAGCGGGCACCAGGGCCGCGCCCAGGTTCGCCCACCCGACCGCCGCGGCGAGGTCGGCCCACTCGCGCAGGCCCGCCGGGGCCAGCTCGACGAACGGGACGGGGGCGACGTCGCCGAGGTCGTCGTACAACCCGGGCACGTCGACCTGCGGCTCCCACTCGTGGAAGTGGTTCGGCGCGCCCGGCTCGGACGCCTTGAGGCGCAGTCGATGCAGGTCCAGGCCGGTGCGGCAGGCCGTCCACCACGGCAGCGGGCTGACCACCGCGACCGAGTGCGCGGCGCCCAGCTCGCGCAGCGACACCCACGCACCACCCCACCGCCAGGCCGGGTCGACGGCGTCGGTGAGGGCCAGCAGCAGACGCCGCCCGGAACCGGCCAGGTCCGGCGGGCTCCCCCCGTCGGACCCGCGCAGCACGGCCCGACCGCTGTCGTCGATGCCGAGGGCGCACACGGCGACCTCGCCGAAGACACCGGAGTCGGCGAGCGCACGGGTGAAGGACTCGACCGTCGACGCCCAGATCGACATCGCCGGACCGTCGTCGACGGCGACCACGAGGTCGCGGGACTGGCCGTCGAGCGGCGCGAGCACCTCCCGCAGCCCGTCCGCCGTCCACTCGTGGGCGTCCGGACCCGCGGTCACACCCGCGGCAACGTCCTCAGAGTCGACGCGCACCGTCACATCCCTCCGGTGCGGGCACGACACCCGGATTCGGATCGAGGAGCCGATTCATGCCGGTATGCCCTGGAATAAGGGAACCACGGCCTTGGCACCACCTTAGCGCCCGACCGCGGGAACAGTGCGCCTTCACGCAGTGAATCGATTCCGAACGGACCGGGTAATCGCCGGGACCTCGGGGAATCGACTACGCTCTCACCATTTCGAGTGAACAGAGGGCTACGCTCATCAGGTGAATACGGAACCACTGTGGGTCTGGTATCGAGTGCACGCCGACTGCGCATCAGATACCTCCCTGCGAACCCCAACCAGAGGTCAGGGGTTCCGGTAGACGCTCCGCATCGTCCCACAATACGGCAAGACTCCGGCCCGCGTGCGGCCCATCTGACTCATTCGCGAGCAGCGCTTCCCGGCGCAACTGGGCCAATCGGTCCGGCAACCGACGGACCTCGCCCGCGGCGAACAACCGGGTCACGGCTTCGTGGAAGTGGCTGGTCGAACAGTCCTCGCGATCCCAGATGATGATCGGGATCCCGGCCCTGAACGCCATCGCGGCCTCGTGCCACGCCCTGCCGCGACGGTCGCCCGGCGGTTCGCTGAGCACCAACGACACGATCGAGGTGTCGTTCAGGTCCACCGCCATCCCGGTGAGGTCCCACCCGCCGTTGGTCCGGCTCCAGTACGGGCGCGCGGCCTCCGCCGAGATCGCGTTCCAGCGCTGCTTCCACACCAGCCAGTACCGCTGCGCCCGCGTCCGCTCCAAGCTCCGCACCAGCACGGGGTGATCCACCGCCAACGGCACGCTGACGTCCGCCGGCGAGGCCTTCGGCCAGAACTCCACCGCGGTGTTGATCATCTCCCAGGGCAGTGCGAACTCCACCACGATGGCGCTCACGTGCTCGGCCGCCGGAGTGACGCCCAACTCGGCCTCCAGTTCCGCGATGACGCGGTCGACCTCCGCCTCCAGGTCGTCGCGCCGGATCGCGGCGTCGCCGCGCCGGCGGCCGTGCCAGCCGGAGCCCTTCCAGCTCAACCAGTGCGAGAGCACCACCTTGCCCTGGTCGACCGGGTCCGGGTCGACTTCGAACACGAGGTGCACCACATCGGAGTCATCGCCGTCGGCCTTGGTTTCGTTGCGCCAGCGGGCCTCCTCGACCAGATCGGTCACCTCGAACTTCTCCGCCAACCTCCAGTTGCAGCGACGCAGCTCGGCCGCCAGGGCGCCGTCCTCCAGGCGTCCGGCGAGGCAGTCCACCAGCACCATGGCGGGCAGCAGCGCGCCCGGACCGGCGTTGTGGTCGGCGAGGTGCAGGAACAGCGACCACACCGAGCGGCACCGCGCGGGCAGGTCGTCGCAGTGCCCCTCGGTGGCCACGTCGGCCAGGCGGCGCAGCTCACGCCGCTCCTCGAACGGGTCGTCCGACAACCGCACCGACCGCAACGCCTTCGCCAGCCGGTCCCAGTCCCCCGTCGGCAACGCCCGGAAGGCGGCCCACTCGTCCCCCAGCTCGACCAGTTGGGCTATCTCGGGCGCGTGGGGGTCCAACAACCTGAGGCAGTCGACCAGGCCGCGCAACCCGGCCGCGTGACGGCAGCACCACCGGACGAGGCCGAGGAGCTGGAGGTGGACCTCGGAACCGTCCAACGACACCTGCTCACCGAGGACGTCGGACAGCAGGCTCACCAGCATGGCGCGTCCCCGCTCGGCGCGCAGGCTCTCACAGCGCTCCAATAACGCGACGATCTCGCCTTGCAACCTCAGTTGGGCGGTGTTCACCCCTTCGTCCACGACCATGTGACCATCCCCCTCCACCGTCGACCACCCTCATCGGGACAGGCGTCGACCTGAGAGAACCGTGACTCCCGGCCGTCACTGTTGCACAGCCGGTGTGCGCTTTGTCCGCAAAATGCGGTCACACGACGGCGGTCGGGCGGTCGGTGGTCAGGGAGCGGCCGCTGGTGGTCAGTTCGGTGGCGACGCGGTCGACCGCTTCGGTGAACTCGGGGTCGTCGCAGTGCCAGTCGGTGAGCTTGACGAGCAGCCAGCGGCGCCAGGCGGCGACCAGGTCGGTGAAGACCTCGGCGCCCTGGGGCGTGAAGCGGTAGTGGGCGTCGGATTCCGTGACGTAGCCCCGGGTCTGGAGTTGGCGGGCCACCGGTTCGAATACGCCGGCGGGCACCTTGGTGGCCTCGGCCAGCCGTTCGAGCGTGGCGTCGCCGTGGTCGACGCTCTGCCGGAACACCTTGACCACCAGCCACGCCTGCGCGTGCGTGAGCGGGACGCCCGAGTCGCGCAGCACGTCCGGCGTGGGGTCGCGGCGCTCGCGGCTGACGATCAGGGCGACCAGCTTCTCCAGCTCGTCCCCGGAGTCGGACGTGTGCGGCGCGGCGAAGTTGTCGCCCACCTCGGTCGCGGCGGCACGGGCGGTGTCGCGCAGCGGGACTTCCTTGAGGAACAGGGCGACCAGGAACGCGACCGCGGCGACCGGCGCGGCGGACAGGAACACCAGGTGCAGGGTGTCCGCGTACGCGGCGATGATCGGGGCCTTGAGCTGGTCCGGCAGGGCGTGCAGGGCCTGCACGTTCGCCGCGGCGGCCGGGTCGACGCCCGGTGGGACGGCGGCGGCGAGGTTGGCCGGCAGATTGCTCGCGTACACCGTGCCGAAGACCGCCACCCCGAACGAACTGCCCAGCGTGCGCAGGAAGCTCACGCCGGACGTGGCCACGCCGAGGTCCTCGTAGCTGCTGGTGCTCTGCACGACCACCATCGCCACCGGCATGCACATGCCGACGCCGAGGCCGAGCACGAGCATGTACGTCGACGCCTGCCAGAACGACGTCTCCGGGTGCAGCCGGGACAGCAGGAGCAGCCCGCCGACCATGAGCAGGCTGCCGACGAGCGGGAACACCCGGTAGCGGCCGGTCTTGCCGATCACGTTGCCGGTCGTGATCGAGGCGACGAGCAGGCCGAGGACCAGCGGCAGCATCTCCAGGCCCGACTGGGTGGCCGACGCGCCGTGCACGTACTGCAGGTAGGTGGGCAGGAAGGTGACGCCGCCGAGCATGGCGAACCCGACCACGAAGCTGAGCACCACGCACACGGTGAACACGCGGTCGCGGAACAGGCGCATGGGCAGCATCGGCTCGGCGGCCCGGTTCTCCACGAGCACGAACAGGCCGAGCGCGATCACCGACCCGACCGCCATGAGGATGATCGTCGGCGACGCCCACGGGTACTCGACGCCGCCCCAACTGGTGACGAGGGTGAGGCCGGTCGCGGCCAGGCCGATGAGCAGGATGCCCAGGTAGTCGATCTTCGGTCGGGCGGTGCCGCGCGAACCGGGCACACCAACGCCCGGCAGCGCGAACGCGCCGACGGCCAGCACCACCACGCCGAGCGGCAGGTTGACGTAGAACGCCCAGCGCCAGCTCAGGTGGTCCACGAACAGGCCGCCGAGCAGCGGGCCGACCACCGTGGCCACGCCGAAGACCGCGCCGATGAACCCCTGGTACTTGCCCCGCTCGGACAGCGGCACGACGTCCGCGATGACGGCGGCCGAGGTCACCATCAGCCCGCCCGCGCCGAGCCCCTGCACCGCGCGGGCCAGGATGAGCCACGTCATGGAATCGGCCCAGCCGCACAGGAACGAGCCGACCAGGAACAGCGCCACGCTGACCAGGAACGCCCGCTTGCGGCCGAACAGGTCGCCGAACTTGCCGATCAGCGCGGTCATGATGGTCTCGGCGAGCAGGTAGGACGTGACCACCCAGGACAGGTGCCCGCCACCGCCGAGGTCGCTGACGATCGTGGGCAGCGCGGTCGCCACGATCGTCTGGTCGAGGGCGGCGAGGAGCATCCCGAGCATGATCACCGCGACCACCGCGTGCCGCGCGCCGCGCCCGACCTCGACTCGTTCGACCACGTGGACCTCCCGGCCCGACGATAAAACCGCCGCACCTCACCCGCCCGCCACGACCACGGCCGGGTGATACTCGACCGCATGGGGAACTCACGCGAGATCACGTTCGCCGGCGCGGGTGTGACGTTGGCGGGCGCGCTGACCACGCCCGACCTCGGCGAGCCGGCGCCCGGTGTGGTCATGGTCGGCGGTTCGGGGCCGTCCGACCGGGACAACGGCAACCACTTCCCCGCGATCCGCGCGCACCTGGTGGACGCCGGGATCGCCGTGCTGTCCTACGACAAGCGCGGCGTCGGCGGTTCGTCCGGTGACTGGCGCGACTCGACGCCGGCGACCCTGGCCGCCGATGCCGCCGCCGCGCTGGACTTCCTGCGCGGTCGGCCCGACGTGCGGGCCGAGGCCACCGGGCTGTTCGGCCACAGCGAGGGCGGCGGGGTGGTGCTGCGCGCGGCCACCCTGCGCGACGACGTGCCGTGGGTGGTCACCAACGGCACCCCCGGCATGACGTACGCCGCCCAGGACCGCTACGCGGTGGCAACCTGGCTGAGCCGGACCGAAGGCGTCGACGACGAGGGCGTCGCCGCCTCGCTGGCCGCCTACGACCGCGTGGTCGAGGCCGGCCGGCGCGATGCCGACCTCGCGGAGGCGACCCGGCGGTTCGAGGCCGCGCCGACGCCGCCCGAGTTCGTCGAGTTCTGGGCCGACGTGGACGACCGGCTCTGGGAGTCCATCAAGCGCAAGCTGGACCACGACCCGATCCCGGACGCGCTGCGCCTGCGCTGCCCGCAGCTGGCGATCTTCGGCGGCGCGGACGAACTGGTCCCGGTCGCCGACAGCGTCGAGCTGTTCACCGCCGCCGCCACGCACCCCGACCGCGACCCGCGGGCGACGTTGACCGTCGAGGTGTTCCCGGGCGCCGACCACCGCGTCCTCGTCGACGGCGGCCACCTGGCGCCCGGCTACCTCGACACCCTGACCCGCTGGATCACCTCCCGCACCGGTTGAGGACGCCGGCTGCCTCCCACGCGGCGCACTGCGCACCGCGCCGTCCGTACGGCGCAATCCATGCCGCGCAATGCGTACCGCGCGATCCGCGCGGCGAAATCCGTGCGCCCCTTAGGGTTCCTCCCTGATGTCCGCACGGCGTGCGCTCCTCTACCGTC
Source organism: Actinosynnema sp. NPDC049800 (assembly GCF_040656635.1). Classification (NCBI taxonomy): domain Bacteria; kingdom Bacillati; phylum Actinomycetota; class Actinomycetes; order Pseudonocardiales; family Pseudonocardiaceae; genus Actinosynnema; species Actinosynnema sp. NPDC049800. The sequence goes on from NZ_JBFAMT010000006.1 coordinate 130,435, forward strand.
GGCGCCGGCGCCGACGCTTCCGGCAGGCCGGCCCCGCACCCCGCACGCCACGGAGGCCCCCATGAAGGCGATCGTCCAGGACCGCTACGGCTCGTCGGACCGCTTGCGGTTGGAGGAGGTGGACGACCCGGCGCCGGCCGATGACGAGGTGCTGGTGCGGGTGCACGCGGCCTCGGTCAACGCGGCCGACTGGCACGTCATGCGCGGCGACCCGCGCCTGGCGCGCGTGGTGATGCCGGCGGCCTTCGGCTGGTCCGGGCCCAAGCGGCGGATCCGCGGTCGTGACTTCGCCGGTCGGGTGGAGGCGGTCGGCCGGCGCGTGGTCCGGTTCCGGCCCGGTGACGAGGTGTTCGGCGACCTCGGCTTCGCCGACGGCGCGTTCGCCGAGTACGTGTGCGCCCCGGAGGACCTGGTGGCGCGCAAGCCGGCGGGCCTGACGTTCGAGCAGGCGGCGGCGATGCCGGTGGCGGGCAACACCGCCCTCATGGGGGTGCGCGACCTGGCCGGAGCCCGACCGGGACAGCGGATGCTGGTCAACGGGGCGTCGGGCGGCGTCGGGACGTTCGCCGTGCAGATCGCCAAGTCGTTCGGCGCCGAGGTGACCGCGGTGTGCAGCACGAGAAACGTCGACCTGCTGCGGGCGATCGGCGCGGACCACGTCGTGGACTACAAGAACGAGGACTTCGCCGCGAACGGGCAGCGCTACGACGTCGTCTTCGACCTCGTGGCGAACCGCTCCCTGGCCGAGCTGCGACGGGCCCTGACGCCCGACGGGGTCCTGGTGCTCAGCGGCGGCGGCGTGTCCGACGGCGGCAGCCTCGTCGGGCCGATGGGCCTGACCATCAAGGCCGCGCTGACGTCCCGCTTCGTCAGCCAGCGCTTCGTCGCGCTGAACACGAGGACGAGCCGGGAGAACCTGGCGACGCTGGCCGGGCTGGCCGAGTCGGGCGACGTGGTCCCCGTCATCGACCGGACCTATTCGCTGCCCGAGACCCCGGAGGCCGTCCGGTACCTGGAACTGGAGCACGCCCGCGCCAAGGTCGTCATCACGGTCGACCGCTAGCTTGAGTTTTAACCTTCGGGCGGTGTTCGCCTGCCCCTGTTGATCATGGGTGCAGCCCTTGGTCGATCATTCCTTCTTGCGACAGTTGGAAGATCGACCAGAGGGCTGCGGTGATCAGTGTGCCTCACGCCGGTGGCAGGCGTGTCGACGGGGAGTTGTCGGGGTTCCGACGCGAGTTCTACGGGTGTCTGACCCGACGGGCGGATGCGTTGTTCGAGCTCGGTGACGCGGTGTTGTGTGCCGACGGGCCGGTGCGGTCGATCGCGGAGTTGTCGCTGGTAGGCGAGCATCGTCGTGGTCATGGCAGTGGGTATGCCGCGTTGGCGCGCGGCGGGATCGACATCGCGCGGTTGCGGACCGCGCTGAGTACGGTGTCGATCCCGCGTGCGGCGGACGGGCGGTTGGTGTTGGCGGTGGACGTCACCAGCTGGCTGCGCCCGGAGGCGCACACCGGTCGGCAGCGGATCCTGTGTCACACCTACGGTCGCGGCAAGGACCAGCACATGATGGTGCCGGGTTGGCCCTACTCGGTGGTCGTGGCGCTGGAGGCGGGGCGTGGTTCGTGGACCGCGCCGTTGGACGTGGTGCGGCTGGAGCCCGGTGACGACGCAGCGGCCGTGACCGCGGTCCAGGTTCGGGGTGTGGTGGACCGTCTGATCGTCGCCGGGCACTGGCGGCCCGGGGATCCGGACATCCTGCTGGTCGCGGACGCCGGCTACGACGGGCCCCGCCTGGCCCACGTGTTGGCCGATCTGCCGATCACCGTGGTGGTGCGGATGCGTTCGGACCGGGTCCTGCGCCGACCGGCGCCGCCCCATCCGCCCGGCACCCTGGGCCGGCCACGCCGCCACGGCGGCGAGTTCGCCTTCGGCGACCCGGACACCTGGGGCGAACCCGACATCACCACCCGCACCGAGACCAGGCTCTACGGTCCTGCCCTGATCCGGGCGTGGGACCGGTTGCACCCGAGACTGACCCACCGCATCGCCTGGGCCTCCCACGCCGGGAACCTGCCGATCCTGGAAGGCACCGTGATCCGCCTGCAGGTCGACCGGCTGCCGTCCGGGGCGTTCCCGAAACCGGTGTGGTTATGGCACTCCCGCACCGGTCTCGACCACGCCGCGGTGGACCTGTCCTGGCAGGCGTTCCTGCGCCGGTTCGACATCGAGCACACCTTCCGCATGCTCAAGCAGACCCTGGGCTGGACCACTCCGAAACTCCGCTCGCCCGAGCAGGCCGACCGGTGGACCTGGCTGCTCATCGCCGCCTACACCCAACTCCGGCTGGCCCGCCGGTCGGCAGTCGACCTACGCCGTCCCTGGGAGAGACCTCTTTCACCCGAACGGTTGTCCCCGGCCCGAATCCGGCGAGGGTTTCGGCACCTACGCCCGCACACCGCCTGCCCGGCAAACGTCCCGAAACCCTCCCGACCGGGCCCCGGACGCCCGGCCGGAGTGCCCAACACCAAACCGGCACCGCGCCACGACGTCCACACCGCCACCAGCACGAACGCACAGAAACCAAAGCAGCACAAGAAGACGAAGTCGACCACCCCACGACCCCGCCGAACAGGTTAAAGCTCAAGCTAGGACGTGTTTCAGATGTGGCGTAGCCAGATGTTGATGGCGGCGATGTCGATGGTGGCCTGGTAGCGGACGGCGAGTTTGTCGTAGCGGGTGGCGACCGCCCGGTGCTGCTTGAGCAGGTTGATGCCGCACTCGACGGCGTGGCGCTGTTTGTAGATCTCCCGGTCGATCGTGGGTGGCCGTCCGCCCGCGGGGCCTTTGGCCTTGCGGTGGGCGGCCTGGTCGCGGGGCTGGTCGATGGTGGCCTTGATCCCGCGTCGGCGTAGGTAGGCGCGGTTGGCCTGGGAGCTGTAGGCCTTGTCGGCCAGGACCCGGTCCGGTCGTGTCCGTGCGCGGCCGGGTCCGACCCGCGGCACCGAGATCCGCTCGATCACCGGCGTGAACTGCGGGCTGTCACCCCGTTGACCGGCGGTGACCAGCAGCGACAACGGACGCTGTCCCTGCTCGCAGGCCAGGTGCAGCTTGCTGGTCCACCCGCCCCGCGACCGCCCCAACCCGTGATCGTCGGGCTCGGCCCCGCCGAGCGGGGTGTCGGGCGGTTCGACCTGCAGATCCCCCTTTTGCGGGCACCGGCGGCGTGCTGGTGCGCCCGCATGATCGTGGAATCCACGCTCACGTCCCACACGATCAGCCCGGCGGCGTCCGCGCGGGCGCCTGCAACGCGGTCACCGTCCGCTGCCAGACCCCGGCCCGCTGCCAACGCCGGAACAACCCGTACACGGTCTGCCAACGACCGTACTCGGGAGGCACGTCCCGCCACGGGGCACCGACGCGCACCCGCCACCGGATGCCGTCGATCAACTGCCGCTTGCTCCACTTCGGCGGACGACCCGGCTTCTTCCCGACGGGTAACAGCGGTTGCAACACAGCCCACTGCGCGTCGGTCAGGTCGGCCCGCCCCGCTGCCGCTACGCCGGCCACGAGGTCTCCGGTACTGCAGGTTTGCTTGGTCGCTAACCCACTTACCGGAGACCTCGCCACATCTCGGCCACCGACACGCCGCCGATCACCTCACCTTTGAAACACGCGCTAGCGGCCAGCGGGCCGTGGTCGGCGGCTTCACCGCGCGGACCCGGGCGCCCGCTACCGGGTCGCGACGTCGATGGCGCGCCGCATCGCGGCGTCGAGGGGCTCGCCGGTGCGCACGGCGGTGCGCCCGGCGGCGAAGACGGCCCCGGTGACGGCGCCGACGAGCACGGCGGCGTCGAGGTCGTCGAGGTCGTCGGGGAACGCCTGTCGCAGTGCGGTGGCCAGTTCCTGCTGGGCGTCGGATGCCCGCTGCAACATCGCCGCCCACAGCGCCGGCACCGACGTGACGAGGTGCAGTCGGATCCGCTCCAGCTCGCCCGCCGGGTCGCGGACCCCCGTCCCGGCCTCGGCCAGCATCCGGTGCATCGCGCGCCGCAGGAGGTCGCGCGCCGTCTCGTCCGAGCGGCGTTCCGCGATCACGTCCAGCCCGGCGCGCAGGAGGTGCCGGCCGTCGTCGGTGAGGAGCAGGTCCTCCTTCGTGGCGAAGTGGTTGAAGAACGTCGCGGTGGACACCTCGGCGGCCGCGGCGATCTCGGCCGTGGTCGTCCGGTCGTACCCCTGCTGCTCGAAGAGCCGGTACGCCGTCTCGATCAGCGCCCTGCGAGTGCGCAGCTTCTTCCGCTCGCGCAACCCCACCGGTTCGGTCATGCGACCAGCGTACTGGATTCACTACATCATTAGAGTTACTCTAACTTTAGAGTCGATGTAGCCAAGCTGGAGGACCCCCGTGACGATCGACGAGTTCCTCGACCGCCTGGACCACCGCGAGCCCGTCCGGGCCGATGCGGCCTCGCTGGGACGGCTGCACCGGGCGTGGCGACTGCGGGTGCCGTACGAGAACGTCGACGTCCAACTCGGCAGGCCGGTCCTGCTCACCCCGGACGCCCTGGTGGACAAGTTCGCCCGCCGCCGACGCGGCGGTCTCTGCTTCGAGATGAACGGCGCGCTCGCGCTGCTCCTGCGGGCGGCCGGGTTCGCGGTGGCGATCGTGGAGGGCGCGGTGCTGCGCGCCACCCGCGGCGACCGGCAGTGGGGCAACCACATCGCCCTGCTGGTGGACGTCGGAGGAGACCGGTGGCTGGCCGATACCGGCATCGGGGACGCGTTCCTCGAACCGCTGCCGTTGCGGGAAGGCACCTACCGGCAAGGGCCTCGGGTCTACCGGCTGGAGCGCCTCGACACCGCGACCTGGCGCGTGCACCACGACCCGGCGGGCACGGTGTCCTCCTACGACTTCCGCACCGAACCGCGCGACCTCGCCGAGTTCGCCGATCGGGCGCGGAACAAGCAACCGGACTCCCCGTTCGTCCGGGTGCTCCTCGCCCAGCACCACCGCGACGGCCACGAACTGGCCCTCCGCGCCCGCACGCTCACCCGCACCGGACCCGACGGCACCGATCGACGCACGCTGACCACCCTCGACGAGTTCGCCGCGGCGCTGACCGAGCTCCGGATCCCGGTGGCCGACATCGGCCCCGAAGCGCTGCCGGTCCTCTGGGAGAAGACCGGCCACCAGCACGAAGCCTGGCTCGCCATCCAGGAGAGCGCCGCGCGAACCTGAATCCAGGACCCCAGCGGAACCTCAGGTCACGGACGGTGTCGGCGGGACCTCCCCAGGTGCAGCCCGAGCAGGCCGAGCGCCAGCAGCAGGAGGCCGCCCAGGATCGGCAGGGCGAGGTTCACGCCCGTGTCCGGCAGGTCGTCGGCGGGTGGGGTCGGTAGTGGTTCCTGCGGTGAGGTCGGGGTCGTGCCCGGGAGGTCGCCCGCCGGCACGGTGGCGGTGTCCGGTGGGGAGTCGACCTCACGGCCGGTCGGGGTCTTGCCGGTGGCGGTGGCGGTGTTGGGGACGCTGCCGGCCTCGACGTCGGCCCGCGTCACGGTGTAGGACGCGGTGCAGGTGATGACGCCGCCCGGCGCCAGCGGTCCGGCCGGGCAGGTGACCGCGATCCCGGCGCCGGCCAGCCGGTCGTCCTCGATCGCCGGGTCGGTGATCGTGACCGCGCCGGTGTTGGTCACGGTGAACGCGTAGTCGATCCGCTCCCCCGCCTGGGCCCGGCCGTCACCGTCGACGTCGGCCAGCACGGCCTGCTTGTCCACCGCCAGGCCGGCGACGACCTCCACCGGTGTGGTGGCGCCGTCGGTGCCGACGACCGGGTCGCCGTAGGGCGGCTGACCGGTGGCGGTCGCCGTGTTCTCGACCAGGCCGGCGTCGACGTCGGCCTGCGTCAACGTGTACGTGGCCGTGCACGTGACCGACGCGCCGGGGGCCAGCGCCGTCACCGGGCAGGCCACGGGACCGGTCTTCGGGTCGTCCACCGCGATCGGGTCGAGCGTCACGTTGCCGGTGTTGGTCACCACGAACCGGTAGGTGATGGTGTCCCCGGCGTCGCTGCCGTTGGCATCGGTGTCGGTGACCCCGCCGGCCGTCTTCTCCAGCGAGAGCGACGGCAGCCGGGTGATCAGCGTGACGACCTCGTCGGTGCCGGTCACCGGGTCGCCGCTCGGCGGTGTGCCGGTCGCGGTGGCCGTGTTGGTCTTGGACCCCGCGTCGATGTCGGCCTGGGTGAGCACGTAGGGCTCCGCCGTGCAGGTCATGGTCGCGCCGGGGCCCAGTCGGCTCGCCGGGCAGGTCACCGCGCCCACCACGGGGTCGGTGACGGTGACCGGGTCCAGCGTCACCGTGCCTTCGTTGGTGACGCTGAAGGTGTAGGTGATGACGTCCCCCGGGTCGGTGACGCCGTTGCCGTTGCGGTCGGTCACGCCGGAGGAGTTCTTCTCCAGCGCCAGACCTCCCTGGCCGTGGACGGGGGTCGACGTGGTGTCCTCGTCGGTGACCGGGTCGCCGGTGGGCGGGGTGCCGGTCGTGGTCGCCGTGTTCTCGACCAGACCCGCGTCGATGTCGGCCTGGGTCAGCGCGTACGGCGCGGCGGTGCAGGTCACCGAGCCGCCGGGCGCGAGCGCACCGGCCGGGCAGGTCACGTCGCCGACCAGGGTGTCCCGGACGGAGACCGGGTCGAGCGTGACGTTGCCCGCGTTGGTCACGACGAACGTGTAGGTGATCGTGTCGCCGGCGTCCGGGCCGTTGCCGTCCACGTCGGTGACGCCGCCGGACTCCTTGTCCAGCACGATCACCGCCACGGTCGGCACCGACGTGACGGTGCCGTCCTCGGCGGTCACCGGGTCGCCGGACGGCGGTTGCCCGGTCGCGGTCGCGGTGTTGTGCACGGCGCCGGCGTCCACGTCGGCCTGGGTCAGGGTGTACGACGCGGCGCACCCGGTCGAACCGGCGGGAGCGAGGCGCGTCGCGGCGCAGGTCACCGGGCCCGTCTTCGGGTCGTCCACGGCGATCGGGTCGAGCGTGACGTTGCCGGTGTTGGTGACGGTGAACGCGTAGGAGATCGTGTCGCCCGCGTCGGTGACCTGGTTGCCGTTCACGTCCGTGATCGCGCCGGCCCGCTTGTCCAGCGCGATGCCCGGGACGGGCGGGACGGGGGTGGTGACGGTGTCGTCGTCGGTGACCGGGTTGCCGGTGGGCGGGGTGCCGGTGGCGGTGGCCGTGTTGTCGACCTCGCCCGCGTCGACGTCGGCCTGCGTCAGCGCGTAGGGCTGCGCCGTGCACTGCGTGGACGTGCCGGGGGCGAGCGACGTCGCCGCGCACGTGACCGGCCCGACCTTCGAGTCGGCCACCGACACCGGGTTCAGCGTGACGTTGCCCGTGTTCGTCACCGTGAACGCGTAGGAGATCGTGTCACCGGCGTCCACGAGCTGGTTGCCGTTCACGTCGGTGACCTCGCCGGCGGCCTTCGCCAGCACGATCGACGGGCCGGAGGTGACCGGCGTGCTGACCGCGTCGGTGGCGGTCACCGGGTCGCCGGACGGTGGGGTGCCGGTGGCCGTGGCCGTGTTGTCGACCTTGCCCGCGTCCACGTCGGCCTGGGTCAGCCGGTAGGGCTCGGCGGTGCAGGTGGTGGACGCGCCGACGGCCAGCGACGTCACCGCGCACGTCACCGGCCCGACCTTCGGATCGCTCACCGACACCGGGCTCAGCGTCACGTTGCCCGTGTTGGTCACCGTGAACGCGTAGGAGATCGTGTCGCCGGCGTCGGTGAGGTGGTTGCCGTTCACGTCGGTCACCTCGTTCACGGCCTTGCCCAACGAGATCGAGGGCGTGCCGGACAGGGGCGTGGACGTGGTGTCGTCGGCGGTCACCGGGTCGCCGGAGGGCGGGGTGCCCGTGGCGGTGGCCTTGTTGTCGACCTTGCCCGCGTCGACGTCGGCCTGCGTGAGGGTGTAGGGCTCGGCGGTGCAGGTGGTGGACGCGCCGACGGCGAGCGACGTCACCGCGCACGTGACCGGCCCGACCTTCGGATCGCTCACCGACACCGCGTTCAGCGTCACGTTGTCCGTGTTGGTGACGGTGAACGAGTAGGTGATGGTGTCGCCCGCGTCGTGGCCGTTGCCGTCGGTGTCGGTGACCGCGCCGGCCTGCTTGTCCAGCGCGATGCCGCGGGTCACGGGCACAGGCGTGGTGACGGAGTCCTCGTCGGTCGCGTCGGGCAGGTCGGTCGCGGTGCCGGTGGCCTTCGCGGTGTTCGGCACCGTGCCGCTGTCCACGTCGGCCTGCGTGAGCTGGTAGGTCGCCGTGCAGGTGGTCGAAGCGCCGACCGCCACCACGCCGGCCGGGCAGGTCACCGGGCCGACCTTCGGGTCGTCCACCCGAACCGTCTGCAACGGGACCGTGCCGGTGTTGGTCACGGTGAAGGTGTAGGCGATCGTGTCACCGGCGTCGGGGCCGTTGCCGTCCACGTCGGTGATCGGCGCGGCGCTCTTCACCAGGTCGATGCGCGCGACCTCGGCCGTGTTGGTGAACGTGCACAGCGCGGCGACGCCGGCGACGCCGCCGTTGGGCATGGTGAAGCGCCCGGTCGTGCCGGTGCCGGTGGCCAGCGTCTGCCCGGTGTTCTGGTTCACGCACTCCCACGAGCGGTCGTAGCCGGGGGTGGTCGGTCCGCTGTCGACCGTGCCGCTGCCCGACTCCGACACGGTGTAGGTGGTGCCCGCCAGGCCGAACACCGGTCCGGCGACCTCGGCCGGTTCGGTCTGCAAGCCCGCGTCGGTGCCCGTCGTGGTGCCGGTGTTGCCCGTGGTGATCCCGCCGCCGGTCACCGTCAGGGTGGCCTGGTCGGAGGGGGTGACCCGGCCGCGCGGGAAGTTCTTGCGCACGGTGATGGTGTTCGGCGAGGCGCACGAGCCGAAGTCGACGGAGCCCGCCTGGGACAGCTGGCGGCTGTCCAGCACGGCGCCGGTGCTCGGGTTGGCGCGGTACAGCGTCGTGCCGCTGGCCAGGTACAGGTAGCCGTCGCCGGCGAACGCGATGCCGTTGAGCGCCTGACCCGGCGTGCTGACCGAGGTGATCCGGCTGCCGGTGATCGCCTTCGCGGGCCCGGCGGTCGTCGGGATCTCCTCGTTCACGGCGAACACGCTGTTCGCGCCGCCCGCGCCGCCGACGACGTACAGGGTGCCCTGCTGGTCGAACGCCCAGTCCCCGTTCGCGCCGTCGGTCGGCATGGCGCCCTGCGCGACCAGGCCGAGCGACGTGCCGGTGGCGGGGTCGAAGCCGTAGACCCTCAACGTGGTGCCGGAGAACCCGCCGTAGTAGTAGAAGCCGTTGCGGGGGTTGACGGCGCCGTGCGTCACCGGGGCGTCGGGGATGCCGGCCACCGAGGTCGTCGTGCCGGTCGTGGCGTCGAAGCGGTAGATCGTGCGGGCCGAACCGTTGGCCGCCACGCCGTACGCCGCGCTGCCGCCCTCCGTGATGCCCAGCGCGTTGATCGTGCCGGACACGCCGCTGAACGTCGCCGTGGGCGTGCCGACGCCCGTGGCGGGGTCGACCGACCACAGGGTGCGGGTGCCCGGGTTCGCGCCCGTGCCCTGCAACGAGTACAGCGACCCGCAGTTGAACGCGGCCCGTGGGGCGGCGGTCTGCTGAGCGGGCATCGCGGGAGGGCTGCTCCACACGACCAGGCTGAGCACCGCGACCGCCGCGGCCGTGGCGGAACCGATCCGACGCGCGGGCGACCGAACCACGCTTGCCTCCCTCACCCACCGGAGCGCGGACATCGCGGATTGCCGGACCACAGCACCACAGCGGCGGCCCGCTCGCCTCCGCGAGGGAGTCGATCACGACGATCGTGCAGCCGACGGTGCACGTCGACCGGTCCGACACCCGCTCGGGGCACCACTGTCAGGTGCACGATCGCGTTATGCGGCGGGAGATCCGCTCTCGGTGCGCAACTCCCGCCCGTGTTGGTCCGGGATCGACCGGTTCGGGTGATTTCCGTCCACTGTGGTGGGTCGGCGACGAATCCCGCCGGGCCTCGCCCTCCGAGGGGAGTCGCCGGTCATCGTCGACCGACCAGCCGGGCGAGGTCGCGCAGTGGACGACGGCGGTCCGGCCGGTTGGGGGCGAGGCGTTCCCAGACCGCCATCACCGGTCCGCACGGCGAGGGCACCCCGACGGCCACCCACGGCACGATCGACCGCACCCAGCCGAGCGGGGTCCGACACGCGCGGCACCGGCCGTGGTCGTCCCGGGCGGTGCCGGTCGACCAGCGCCTGGACGATCTCCAGCAACCCCGGCAGCTCGCTCGCCGTCACGGCGGCCCGGTGCGAGTCGTCACCCCGTTCCACGACGGCGCGGACGGCGGCGACGTAATCGGTGACGGATTTGACCATCTCCCAGTGGACCAGCCCGTTCGCACCCGCGTGCGTCTCCGCCACTTGCCGGCTCCTCGTTCGTCGGTGTGCCGCCCGCGTCGGAATCCGCATTCCGGTCGGAGCGGATCCGCGCGGCGCGGGAAAGGGAATTCCGGATGACGACCGACGACCGCGGGTGGGTTTTCTTTCGGGATCGTCGACCGTCCGTTGCGGCGAAAAACTAACACCCGTCCCGGAACGGGACGAACGCACGGACGCCGGTCCACCCGGTTGTTGCCGATCCAGGGCATCAGAGCTACCGGAGGTGTCGGTCGGCCCTGGTCGCCCGCCCGTGGCACCACCCGGACGAGCAGGGCGGCCAGGCGGACGACCACCAGGAGTTTGACCCGGATGTCGATCGTGGCACGGGGAATCCTTCGCGCTCCGACGCGTTCCTCCCCCGCGCGGGTCAGTTCCGGCACCGGCCGCTCAAGCGCTCGTGCCGCCGGGACGATAGGAGCACCGTGGGAATGAATGCCGGATCGGCGGGCGTCGGGTGCGGCGCCACCGCTGTCGAAATCCGGGTGGCGGAGAAGACCCGACACCCGCACGCGCGGACCGACAGCAACACGTGGTCGACGTCCTTTTCCGGTATTCCTGTCCACGGGGAGCCGCGTGGCCGGCACCGGCACGGGTCGACGGCGCCTCCGCCCGCGGTCCGCTTCCGAGCGGCACCGCGGGAGGGTTCCGCCCTCTCCCGCTCGGCGACGCCGGCGACGACTCGGGTGCGCGACGACGTCCCCACGGGCGTTGACCCACGTCACGCCGGCCACGCGGTCCCCGATACCCGACCAGTGCGACGTCGTCACGCGACGCCGTGCGGCCTTGCACCCCGTGCGGGGAAGCACCTGCCGTGGTGACCGGTGGCGCCGGCCCGGTGGTGGTCGCCGGGGACGGCAGCGCGCTGGCGGACCCGAGCACCGTGCGGGCGGACCTGCGCAGGGTCGCGGTGGTGCTGCGGAGGCTCGCCGGCGTCCCGGTCCGGACGCTCCCGCTGGACGTGGCCGGCCCCGATCACCTCGACCAGCGGTTGGCCGCGCTCGCCGAGCCCGCGTCGGCCGTCGTGCTCACCCGCGTCAACGCCGATCGCACGGCCCGGGTGCAGGCGGCGTGGGGCCTGCCGCCGGTGGTCGCCGACCGCGACGCCGCCGCGATCGTGACGGCCGCGAAGGTCATCTCCGCCCTGTCCGGCACCCGACGCGGACCCCGTTCGGCCGACGTCGTCGTGGTCGGGGCGGGTGAGAACCAGGCGCTCGGGCCGGTGCTGATGGCGGCCGGGGTCCACCGCCTGACCGAGTGGAACCACGTCGACGGCGACGGGTTCGACGCGCTGCGCGAGTTCTCCCGCCGCGCGCACGTGATCGTCGACCTCGTCGGCGGCCTGCCGTGGACCATGACCACGCGAAGCCGGGCGCCCACACCCGCGGTCGTCACCTCGCCGGGCCGCCGCGAGGAACTGCTCGTGCTGCCCGGACTCGTGCGGGCGCTGGCCGTCACGCCCGACGCGACGCTCGACGTCCACGTGCGCCTGGCCTGCGCCCTGGCGCTCGTCCTGGCCACCCCGGACGGCCGACTGGCCCCGCCACGGCACACACCGGCCCTCCGCGGCCGGATCAGCTCGGCCGCGAGCAGCGCGATGCGCCCCGACCCGGACGGTCAGGGCGCGGTGGCGCTCCCCCACGACACCACCACCTGACGCGCGGCCCGTCCGGGCGGTGCCTCGATCGGATCCCCGGGGCTGCACGGCATGCGCGAAGAGCGCGGTCGGAGGACGTGCGGAAGCCGCGGCACGCCGCTGCCCGGGAGGGGTCCCCGGCCGGCGCGTTTACCGTCGCACGGCAGTCGCTTCCCGTCGGCACGCAAGTGATCGGAATCGAGTCCATGGACGTCACCTCGCTCTTCGCGTTGCCGCTCGTCGTGCCGCGCGCGAACCGCTACGCGGAGCTCGGCATCGCGCCGGAGGCGACGGCCGCCGAGGTCCGCGCGGCCACCGATCGGCACGTCGCCCGGCTGAAGGCGGGCGGCGCGAGCGACGACGCGATCGCGCGGGCGCACCGGCTCAGCCTGGAGAAGCCGGAGGACCGGGCCGCCTACGACGCGGAGCACCCGCCGTTGGCGTTGCTGCGGCTCGAACCCGCGGGCCACCCGGTCTTCGACGACCGGGCGACCAGCCTCGCCGCGCTGCGCCGTGAACTCGAGCGGTTCCTGCTCGACGCCGGGGAGGCGGTCCACCACCCGGACGACACGACCCGGACGGACTTCACCGCGGACTTCCGCCCGACCCCCTTGCTCGACGACCAGCGGCCGGGCCGGACCAACGGATGACGGGGACCATGGACGACAAGAACGCGCACCTGCACCGGGTCGTCGGCATCGACCTGGGCACGACGTACTCGGCGATCGCGGTGTTCGACTCCGACGAGGACACCGCGGTGATCGTTCCCGACCGCACCTTCGACCCGCCCGCCGGCACCACGCCCTCCGTGGTCGGCTTCGACCCGGACGCCGGCGTGGTGATCGTCGGCGCCGCGGCGAAGCAGGCCATGTCCGCGCCCGGTCGGGGCCGCGAGACGATCATCGAGGTCAAGCGCGAGATGGGCGCGCTCTTCAGCGAGGAGACGCTGGAGCTGTTCGGGGCGAGGGGCACGTCGTTCCGCGTGGACGACCCGCTGCGCGTCCGCCTGCACGGCGAGTGGTTGCGGCCGCAGGAGGTCAGCGCCCTGGTGCTGATGCGGATGTAGGAGATCGCCGAACGGGAGCTCGGGCGCGGCGTGCACGACGCGGTGGTCACCGTGCCGGCCTACTTCACCGAACGGCAGAAGAAGGCCACCGAGGAAGCGGCGCTGCTGGCCGGCCTGCACCCGCGGCAGCTGATCCCGGAGCCCACCGCGGCGGCGATCGCGTACGGGGTGGACCGCGCCGAGGAGGAGGCGAAGGTCTACCTGGTCTTCGACCTCGGCGGCGGCACGTTCGACGTGTCGATCATCGAGACCGAGGACCGGCAGATCACCGTCCTCGCCACCGCCGGTGACGCGCGGTTGGGCGGCGGGGACTTCGACGCGGCCATCGCGAAGTGGCTCAACGACAAGGTGGGCCGCTCGTCCCCGAGCGGCGACGAGCGCATGCAGGCGCTGGCCGCCGCCGAGAAGGCCAAGCGCAAGCTCTCCCTGCACGAGAGCACCACGATCGACCTGGGCGGCGGCGTGCCGCCGGTCGAACTCGACCGCGCCACGCTCAGGTCGTTGATCAAGCCCACGTTGGACCGGTCGCTGACGAAGGTCCTGGAGGCGCTGGAGATGGCCAGGGGCGGCCCGGACGAGCCGCCGCTGGACGTCGACGCCGTGCTGCTGGTCGGCGGGTCGACCCGGATCCCGCTCGTGCGGGAGATGCTGGTCGACCACTTCGAGAAGGACGACGACTTCGTCCGCGCCGACGGCGATCCCGACACCCTCGTCGCACGGGGCGCCGCGATCCTCGCCGGCCGGTTCGAGGCGTCGGACTCCTTCGACCTCAACCGGCGGCCGACCGCGGAGCGCCAGTCCGACGCCGACGACTTCGAGATCCGGCTCATCACCGAGCACACCCTCGGCGTCGGCGTGCAGGACGACAGGTTCGACCCGCTGATCGAGCGCGGCGCGAAGATCCCGACGCGCAAGGAGAAGCGCTACACCAACCAGAAGGACTCCGAGAACGTCGAGGTGCCGATCTACCAGGGCGAGTCGGGCCTGGTGTTCGACAACACCCGGGTCGGCACGATCGTGCTGGACAAGATCGAGCCGCGGGAAGCGGGCCACCACCAGTTCGACATCACGTTCAAGCTCGACGTGAACGGGCTGCTCGAGGTCAAGGTGTTCCACGTCAACGCGGGGCGCGAGTACGAGGCGACGTTCCGGCAGAGCACCAGCATCGGCAGGATCGACATGCTGGCCGAGAGCAGGCGGCGGCTGCTGCGGCTGCTGGAGCCGGGTCTGCGGGAGACCGATCCGGTGGGGAGCGCCGACGCGTCCCCGTTCACCGTCCCGCCGCCCGTGGACGTGATCGCCGAGAGCTCTCCGGCCGTGGCTCCGGACGCCGTGCCCGCCGAGTTCCGCCGGCTGTTCCGCAAGGTCACCGCGTGGGCCTCGGAACGCGACGCGCCGCAGGACCTCACCGCCGCGCTGCGCGAGTTCACCGAAGCCGTGCGCACGGGCGTCGGGCTGGACGACGTCGCCGACCGTCTCGAGGACGCGTATGACCGCGCCCGGCGATGAACCCGTGCGGCTGATCGAGCAGGAGCTCGACGCCGAGTACGCCGGGGTCGGCAGGCGCGGCACGCTGTACCGCGCACCCGCCCGGCGGCGCTGCTACCGGCTGATCACGCCGACCGAGATCGGCGCCGACCACCGCGACGAGCTGAAGCGCTGGCAGCACCTGGGATCCCGCGCGGGCCTCGCCCCCGTGGTCCCCGCCGACGCGGCGGGCGACCAGCAACGCCTCGGCGGTCGCTGGTACCAGGTCGTCTGCTACGAGACGAGCGGCGGGCGCAGCCTCGCCGACGCCATCGCCGATCCCGACCCGGCCCGCCGCGTCGACGCGGTCGTGCAGGCGCTGCGCGCGCTGCCCGGCTGGTGGGAGTCGCTGGGGCCGGGCATGGTGCCGATGCCGGCCGACGTCGTGCTCACGGACGCCGGGCCGCAGCTGCTGCCGCTGCCGTGCTGGGGCGCGCCGTCGTTCGCGGAGTTGCTGAGCGCCCCGGAACGGGTGCTGCACCTCGCACCGGGCCTCGCGCGCGGGCAGACGGCGGTCGGCCGGGAGGAGGACCTGTTCGCGCTCGCGGCCGCCGCGCTGCGCTCCTTCGGCACCAGCCCGGAGACCGACGCGGAGCGGTTGCTGCACCGCGCGGCCTGCGCGGTGGCGCCCTCCGGGGAACGGCTCGACGGCAGGCTGCCGGTGTGGATGCGGCGCGTCGGCCCGATCCGGGCGGTGCTCGACGACCTGTGCGAGCTGACGACCTCGCCCGGGCGCGGTGACGTCGACGTCACCTGGCTGGCGGACCGGTTTCAGCACGCCAGGGACGCCATGGACCCCGTGGCCGCGGTCCGGGCGCTGCGTGAGGCGGGCGACCCGGACCAGGCGCTCTCGCTGGCCCGCGCGGTGCTCGTCGAGGATCCGAACTACGACGTGCTGGTGCTCGCCGCCACCATCGCCTACCAGGACGCGGCCGCGCCGCTCGAAGCGCTGACCCTGCTCGACCGGGCGGTGGAGGTGGACCCGGAACGCGTGGAGGCGTACGGGGAGCAGATGTCCGTCGTCGCCGTCGGCGAGGCGTGGGCGATGGTGCAGGCGCTGCTCTCCGACGCCATCGACGACTCCTTCACCCGCCGGCTCGACGCCACCGTGCGGAACGCGTTCCACCGCCTGCCGCACGCGCTGCGCGCCAGGCACGCGCCGGCGATGACGAGCCACCTCGTCCGGCAGGGCCGGGTGCGCGAGGCGAACGCGTTCGCGCACAAGTGGTTGCACGACGGCAAGACCCTGAGGTGGTGGCGGTTCGACCTGATGATCGCCTACGCAGGCACGTTCTGGTTGCTCGGCCGGCGCGCCGAGGCGTCCCAGGTCGCGGGCGTGATCCGGCAGGGCCTCCGGCGGGTGCGGGAGAACGGGTCGGTGGAGGTGGCCGCGATCGACCTGTACGAGCTGCTGCTGTGGCAGCTGGAGGACGACATGGCCGAGGGGGAGAGCCCGTGACCGCGGTGCTGCTCGTGGTGTGCGTCGTGCTCGCGCTGGTGTGCCTGGCCGGCGCCTGGCACTTCCTCGTGGTCGTGCCGAGCCGGTGGCGTGGGCCGTTGCACGAAGCGCTCGGGATCCTCGCGCGCCACCAGCACCCGCGAGCGCAGCTGGCGAAGGCCGACCGGCTGCTCGACGAGGCGATGAACGCGGGCCCCCGAGGGCGTGACCTCGCCGACGCGCGGTTCGCGCACGCCTACGTCCGCGCGATGCTGGGCACCTACGAGGCCGACCGGTACTGGGCGGCCGCCGGCTCCGTCGACAGCCTCGCCACCGCGTCCGGGCACGACCCGGCGGCCACGCACCTCGCGGTGTGGTTGCAGCACAAGCTGGAACGCCACGAACGCGCGGTGGAGCTGTACCACGAGCACGAGGCCGCGCTCGCGGATCGGCCGGGCGCCCGTCTCGCGGCCGCCTCGTCGCACCTGCACCTGGCGGGTGCGCACTGGCGGCGCCGCGAGACCGACCAGGCCCTGCGCCACTTCGACCGGGTGCGCGACCTGGGCGTGCTGACCGAGGAGATCCCGAAGGCCGCGGAGAACCTGCACGTGCTCAAGGGCACCCAGCTGTTCTTCGACCGCCGGCGCGCCGAGGCGCGCGAGGCGTTCGAAGCGGCTCGCGAACGCGCCACCGAGCGCGGGCTGAGCACCGTGGAGGCGGAGCTGGGGCTGCTCGCCTGCGACTGGGAGGGCGACCCGGACGACCTCGACGAGCGGCTGGGCCGGTTGGCGCCGGACACCGACGCCGGCGAGGAGTACCGCGCGCACCTGGGCGCGGCGATGGCGCTGCTCTCGGTGCTGGTCCTCCTGCGGCGCTGGGCGGACCGGCCGGAGCTCTCCGGCGCGCCGGGCCCCGAGGACCGCGGCGAGCTGGCGAAGCGGGTCGAGGCGATGCTCGGGGCCGACCCGGAGCTGGGCGACGCGTTCCTCGTCGAAGGCCTGCTGTCGTACTACTTCGCGACCGGCGAGGACGAGCGCGAGACGGCGCTGGCGACCCTCGAACGCGGCATCGGCCTGAACAGCGCCAAGGCCATCGCCGTCCCCGAGGTGCTGTACCTGGTGGAGAAGGAGCGGGCCCTGGGCGGGGAGGGCGACGCCCTGTCGCGCTTCCTGCGGCTGGTGCACGAGTTCCTCGCCGACCCCGGCGTGCCCCCGGGGCACCGCGAGGAGCTGCGCTCGTTGCGCGACCGGTTCGCCCGCTACGCCGACGACCTCGGTGAGGACCTGCCGCTGCCGGCGCGACCCACGTCGCCCGAGGAACTGCGACAGCGGATCGAGGTGGTGCGCAGGCGCATCGAGCTGATCACCTACCCGCGGCTGCGCCACCTGCCCGACGACGCGCCCGCCCGGGTCCGGCTTCGGGAACGGCTGGCGGAGCTGGACGCGGTCGCCGAACTCTTCACCGCGCAGGCGCAGGCGCTGCTCCAGCGCGAGCACAAACTCGTGATCACGACCGCGGAGTTCCTGCTGCCGCAGGAGGAAGGGGGCGACCGTGCCGTCACCGCTGACCCGGATCCGAACCGCGTGGAAGCGGCCACCGAGCCTGGACCGTGAACGGCTGGTCGGGCTGCTGCCACCGGTGGAGTACCGCCGGGCGGCGGGCGAGCAGCAGCTGTTCGACGAGGCGTCGCTGCCGGTCTCGCTGCCGCTGATGCTGGGCCTCGACCAGGAGGCCGAGTACCTGCTCTGCCGCGAGGTCGCCCGACGCGCGCTCGGTTCCGTGCCCGAACCCGAGTCACTGCCCGGATGACCGGCGAACGGCGCGACGCCCCCGCCCTCCCCCACCTGCCGCCGCGGCTCCCCGACCTCTCGGGGCTGAGCTTCGGCGCCGGCGGGGACCTCGGCGAGCACTTCCGGCGGCTCGAGGAGATCACGCGGCGGCGCGCGGAACGCGAGGAGCCGGTCACGCTCTTCCTGCCCGACTTCGCCACGCTCGCCGCGGAGGACTCGCTCGACGTCGGCGACGACGGCGAGGACCTGCTGGAGGACGCCCGCGCCAACATCGCCCGAGGCGAGTACGCGCTCGCGCTGGACCAGCTCGCGGAGTTCCTCGCCCTCTCCCCCGGTCACGCCGAGGCGCGCTACCTGCGGGCGTACTGCCACTACCGGCTCGACGACCTGATGACGGCGCTGGAGATCACGCTGCCGATGCGGCGCGAGCGGCTGGACGATCCCACGGTGCGCAACGGCGTGCTGGAGCTGCGCGCCACGCTGCGCCGCGTGCTCACGCCCGTGGAGACCGACGCGTTCCTCGGCGCCCGCCGCCACGACCCGCACCGGGCGGACGAGAGGTTCAGGCGGTTCATCGAGCTCGCGCCCGAGGAACCGGAACCGCCCTACCTGCTCGCGATCATGCTGGTGCTGGACGGTGACGTCACGGCGGCGTACCGCACCGCGCGGGCCGCCGTTGACGAGGTCGAGGGCGACGCGAGCCGGCTCCGCGCGCTCGCGGACGCGCTCCAGGCGGCGGCACTGCGGTCGTTGGTGGGCGATGCCGTGCGCGCGCTGGCCGACGGCGCGTACCCGCGCGCCCGCAAGGCGTTGCGGCGACTGGACCGCGAGTGGCGCGAGACCGAGCTGGTGCGCGACTTCGACACGTACCTCGAAGGACTGGTCCGCGCCGGTGACCCACGCGGGACACCACTGCCCCCTCCCGAGCTGGCGCCCGAACGCGCCCTGAAGCTCTACGGGCTGATCGCCGACCAGTACCGGGAGGAGGCCGTCGGCCTGGTGGCGGACGGGCGCTGGGCCGAGGCCGAACGGGTGCTCGCGGAGGTCCTGCGCCTCGTGCCCGCCTACCCGCCGCCGAACTACCTGTACGCGTTCTGCCTCCTGGTGCAGGGCAAAGAGCCGGACCGAGCCGTCACCGCCGCCGGGATCGCCGCGCGCGACCCGATGCTGCCCGAGGCGGACCTGCTGCTGCGCCGGGCGGTGGAGGCCAAGGCGGTGCTGGCCGTCAACGAGGCGTTCGACGAGCACAACGCCGCGATGGCCGCGATCGGCCGGCCGCCCACGCGGCAACAGCTGATCACCCTGCGCCGCACCATGGAGCGACTGCGGGCCCGGGTGCCCGCGCTGCGGGCGCAAGCTGGCAACAGGGCGATCGAGCGGCACGTGCAGGAGCTCGCCGACGCGGTGGCGCAGCGGCTGGAGGAGATCGGCGAGGCCTTGAACGTCCTCGACGTCAACGAGCTGGTCAAGCGCTTCAACCGGTGGGCCTCGACGTCGAGCCCCTACCCGCACCCGCTGATCAACGAGCGGAACCTCGGCTCCGACTTCCTCGAGCTCTCGCTCATCGGCCAGGAAGCGAGGCGGTTGCTCCGCTCCGCCCACGATCCCCGGACGCGGAAGGTGCTCCAGGACATCGTGACCGCGGTCGACCGGTTCGCGTGAGAGGGGGCAGCGGATGACCGAGCCCGAGGGCCACGACGGTTGCTGGGACGTCTTCATCAGCTACGCGCGCGAGGACTACCAGAAGGCGAGAGACCTCGCGGACAGCCTGCACAAGTGCATCACCTCCCGCGGTGTGCCGCCGCGGGTCTTCATCGACGTCGACCGGGAGGGCTTCCCGCCGGGTGTCGACTGGGAGCAGTACCTGGAGACGGCGCTGCCCCGGTCCCGGTACTTCGTCGCCCTGTACTCGCTGCGGTACTTCAGCAAGAACGTCTGCCAGTACGAGCTCCAGCGCGCCGTCGACCTCAACAAGGCGGGCAAGGTCGGGCTCATCCCGGTGCTGATGGAGGAGGCGGCCAAGGACAAGATCTGGTTCACCGCGAGCAGGTACAACTGGGTCGCCGTCACCCACCCGGACTGGTTCGAGACGCTGCGCGACGCGCTGGGCCTGCGACCCGCGCGGAACCGCAGGCAGCTCCGGTTCAAGGGGTCGGTGCCCGGAGCCGTGGTCAACCACACCCTGCCCACGGTGCGGGTGTCGGTGACCGGCGCCGACGGCACGGCGGTGCGGGAGAGCGGTGAGCCGATCACGCTCACCACCGTGCCGCCCGACGCCGGCCTCAACGGCACGCTCGTCGTGCCGAGCGCGCACGGCACCGCGACGTTCACCGACCTGTCGTTCCGGCGGGCGGTCGAGTCCGTTCGGCTGCTGGCGCAGGCGCCCGGCTGCGAACCCGTCGAGACCGCGCCGATCCAGGTGAGCCCGCCCGCGCCGCAACCGAGCGGACCGGACCGCGTGCACCCGCGCCTGCCCGCGAGCGGTCGCCAGGCCTTCTTCCCCGACGCGCGGCGGGTCGTCGTGCTGGACGGCGAGCAGCTGACCGTGCACGCGCTCGACGAGCCCGACCGGGTGCCGGACGCGGTCGACCTCGCCGGCCGGCCGCGGCTGTGGGCGCACGGCGCCGCCTGCCTGGCCGTCGCCGACTGGACGGGACGGGTCGTGGTGGCGGCGGCCGACGGGAGCACCCGCACGGCCGACCTCGCCCGCGCGCCCGGTCTGGCCGTGGCGGGTGCGTTGGTGTTCGACGGGGACACGCCGCTCGTCGGCATGTGGAGCGGCGCCGTCTGGTCGTTGGCGGGCGCGCGACCCGAGACGGTCCTCGACCACCGCGCGGGGGTGCAACTGCTCGGGGTCGACGGCGGGGGACGGCTGCTCGTCGGCGGCCTGGACGGCGTGCTGACCGTGTACGACGGGGGCCGGGTCGAGGCCGAGCACCCGCTGGAACGACTGCTGCTGGGCATCCACCACGGGTCGGGGTGCACGCTGATCGCGGGCGAGCACCACATCTACCGCCTGGACGACGGGGCCGAGCGCCCGCTCGTCGTGGACCTGCCCGTCAGGCAGGTCGCGGACGCGCTGGTCGGCCCGGAGCTGTCGATCGTGCTCGACGACGAGGGACTCGGCGTCTGCTTCGACGCCGAGCTGGCCGTGCGCCTGGGCTTCCGCACGGTGCCCGGCGCCCGCGTCGTGTGCGCGTCGCGGGACGGCAGGCTGGTCGTCTTCGAGTACCCGGACGGCTCGCACGTGCTGATGCAGGACGGCCGCATCGAGGTCACCTCGGCCCACCCGCTCGCGATCTCGCCGGAGGGGCGCCTCGCGGCGACGTCGGACGGGCGCGGCACGCTGGTCCTGCCGGTCGAGGAGCTGCGCACGGGCGCGGAGGAGCAACCATGACGTCCTTGGAGAACCGGCCCGAGGTGCTGCGCCCGTTCGCGGACGACCTGCTGGCCCACCACGAGCGGGGCGCCGCGCTGGACGCCGACGAGCTGGACGCCTTGGCGGAGGCGTGCTTCCGCCTGGCCGTGCACCCCGCGACGCCGTCGGCGGAAGCGCTGTCGCTGCTCGCGACGGCGCACCGCGTGGACCCGGGCAACCCCAAGCACCCCTACCACGTCGGCCTGGTCCACCTGCGGCACGGACGGCTCGACGCCGCGCTGAGCTGGCTGACCGCGGCGGCCGAGCACGCGCCCACCAACCACCGGGTCTGGGCGCACCTGTCGATCGTGCACCAGGGACTGCACGAGCGGCGCGTCGGCGATCCCTCCTACGGGGGCGAGCACCGACAGCGCGTCGAGGAGATCGCAGCGGCCGTCCGCGAGGGCAAGGACCTCGACGGCGACGCGCCGCCGCCGCTGTTGCGCCCCGGTCAGCCCCGGTGGTCCGGGATCCACGACATCAGCGCGGAACGGGTGATGCGCCGGCCCGCGGGCGGGCGCGGCCGGGACCTGGTCGCCGAGGACCTGCGGCGGATCGCGGAGCTCGCCGGGCGGCGGGTCGGCGGCACGGCGGCGTTCACCGTGTCGGCCGTGCAGTGGTTGGTGCACGGGTATCCGGCCGCGACCATCCGCAGGCTGGCGGCTCCGCTGCCGGACGGACCGGCCCGCCGCGTGGTCGACCTGGTGTGCGAGCTGGTCGAGGTGGACGAAGAGTCGTTGCCCGGCCGCCTCGCCGAGTGCCTCGTGCGCCGGGAGTTGCCCGACCTGCTCGTCGCGCTCGTGCACCAGCGGCGGTTGCTGTGGCGGCCCCTCCAGGCGCCGAACCTGAGCGCGTACGCGGCGGCGCGGCGGTTCGTCGACGGCGACCCGGCGCCGCACCTCGACGCGATGGCGTCGGCGTTGCGGGTCATCACCACCGCCGTGCCGCCCGAAGCGCCGGCCGACGTCGCCGTGGAGGAGGAGCCGGATTCGGATCCTCGCGTTGTGCTGGCGGCGTTCGAGCGCGAGGTCGAGACGATCGAGCGGCACAAGAAGAACGCGGGCGCCATCGCCAAGTCGCTGCGTCGGGCCGACCTGGCGGACGCCGCGGTGCGAGCACAGGTCCACGCGGACCACGCGCTCCTGACCGACATCGCGAAGCGGCTCGACCAGACGCGCGTCGAACGCGGCCGGGAAGTGCTGGCGTTCAAGCAGACCGCGGCGGCGACCGTGGACGACGAGGAGTTCGACCGGCGCGTCGAGTCGTGCGAGAACGCGCTCCAGCAACCGATCGGGCTGAGCGGGCACCTCAGCGCCGTGCGCAAGAACCTGCGCTCGTCCGGGGTCCCGACCCCGGCGCCGGTGTCGGCTGGTGTCGCGGCGATCGCCGCGGAGCTCGGAGTCCCCACCACCGCGCCGACCTCCGAGCCGACGTCACCTCCCGCGGACCCCCGGGCCCGGGTGGCCGCCGCCGTGGCGGAGGTCGACCGCGCGCTCGCGGACAACGCCGCTCGGGCCAGGGAGTCGCTCGACGCGTACCCGCCGGGGCTGCGCCGCCGCGCCGCGCTCGTGCTGCTGCGGTCCCACCTCGACGGCCGCCTCGCCGAGGCGCGCCACCGGATGGGCGCGCACACGCCGGCCCGCAGGCACTGGCAGGCGATGCTCACCGAGAACCCGATGTCGACCTCGGTGCTGCGCAACCTCGCGGTCGCCCACACGGCGGCGGGCGACGTGGCGGCGGCGTCCCGGTCGTGGAGCCGCTACCTGGAGGCCCTCTACGCGGAGGCGTTGCTGGCGGGCACGCCGGCGCGGGGCGCGGCCGAGCGGGCCGAGGTCCACCGCGTGCTGGCGGGTTCGTTCGGCACGGCGGCGCTGTGCGGCAGACCGGCCGACGACGGCACGCCCCACCCGCCGCCGCGCGGTGTCCCGGCCGAGCTGACCAGCCCGGCGCGAGTGGCGCTCGCCATCGCCCACCTGCGCCTCGAGGAGCTCAACCGCGCGCTGTCGTACCGCGCCCCGGTGCTGCGCCTCGGTGTGGCGCGGTCGTCGCGGCGCTCCCGGCTCGACGAGGCCTTCGACGCCCGGCTGGACCTCGTCGCGACCGCCTGCCGGCCACTGCCGGAACGGGTGCGCGCACCGTTCGAGGACCTGTGCCGCACCGCGTTCCAAGCCGCCCACGAAGCCGCGTGCGAGCCCGGCAACCGCGTGCGCGAGGCATCCGACCAGGACGAGGAGCAGGCGCACGTCGCCTGGACGCGCGACCGAGTCCGGTGGAAGTCGCGCATCGCCAACGAGCTGCTCGGCTCGGACGACTGGCCCGTCACCGAGAGCTCGGGCGAGGTCCTCGCCGCCCTGCGCCTGCTCGACCAGCTGCGGCTGGACCCGACCGACGAGACCGTGCGCGACGCCGTGCTGCGGCTCGGCGCACCGATCACGTACCTCAGGAAGCTCAACGACCTGTCCGGTCTCGCCGCCCGGTTCGCCGTCGAACGCGTCATCCGCGCCGCCGAGAACAGGCTGGACTCCTCGGCCGACTTCCCCGACCGCTACCAACGCCTCTGCCGGTCCTGGCACCGCAACGGCGCGCCCGAGCGCTACCTGGACCTGCTGGAAGACCCGCACCCGGTCTACCTGCCGTCGGTGGAGCACGCGCTCGACCTGCTGAACGACCCGCGCCCGGTCCACCTGTCGTCGGCGGCGGACGCGGTCGCCCGGCAGGACGACGAAGCCTCGGCGCGCGAGGCCCGGGACGCCGTGCTGGCGGCGTTGCCCACCATGGTGCACTGGATCACCCGGCTGCGCGGCGCCGCCGGTCCCGCCGCCATGCTGGGCGAACTCCTGGACGCGGTGGGCGAACGCGCCCGCGCGCTGCCGCTGCTCGCCGAAGCCCGCGCCGCCTGCGTCCCGCGCGACTCACCTGCCTACGTGCGCCTCTGCATCCAGTGCGACGAACTCCTGGACGCCCGCACGCGGCTGCGCAAGCTCGCCCGCAAGGGAGAGCACCTGGACGAGGTGCACCGGTTGTTCGTCCTGGTCCACCGCCGCTCGACGCGGTGGCCCGGCCCTCCGTCCACGGCCGGGGACATCGCGGCCGACTTCGCCCTGATGTCCCAGGTCGACGCAGGCGACGCCCGACGCCGGCTCGTGGTCGAGGTGACGATCGCCAAGCACCGCCGCCGTCCCGGGGAGGTGGACCCGGACTCACTGGCCAAGGACCTCCGCCGGCTGCTGCGCGACGACGAGGGCAACTCCCACGCCCGGTACCAGCTGACCCAGCTGCTCTACCAGCACGCGGTCTCGGTCCGCACCGCCATGCGCACGACGTTCGGCGCACGTCGCGCCGCCTTGCGGGACGAGCTGACCCGCCTGCGCACCGAGTGCGCCGACCACGCCGCCACCCTGCTGCTGGACCACGACCCGACCGACGACCACCACGCCCTGGCCGACCGGGCCCGGCTCGACGAGGTCGACGCGATCCTCGGCAAGGTCCGCTGAGGGAACCGCCGGCGCGCCCGGCGGGGTGCCGGACTCGACCTGGCGACGGGGCAGCGCGCCGCGCGTGCGGTTCCGGCCGGACCCGCCGTCAGCCGGCAGCCCGCTGGTCCAGCCACTTCAGGATCGCCCGGCTCGTCGCGTCCGGCATTTCCTGCTGGATCCAGTGACCGCAGTCCAGGCCCACCACGTCCACGTTCGGCACGAACTCGGTCAGTCGTGCAGACCTCGGGATCGTGTCGCGATCGCCGTAGATCATGAGTGCGGGCTGTCGGACGACCGGGTCCACGTCGGCCAGCAGACGCCAGTTGCGGTCGAGGTTCCGGTACCAGTTGATACTGCTCGTGAAGCCCGTCGACGCGAAGGCGGAGACGAAGACGGCCAGTTCGCCGTCGCTCATGACGGGCTCGCCGAGGGGTGTCTCCGCCCTGGCGAGATCGATCATCGCCATGCCCGGCCGCGGCGGCTTCGGCGGCTCGTTCTTCCGGAACAGGTTGCGCAGGAACCGGGCCGCGTGCTCGTCGAGCACGGCGTCCGCGACGCCCGGCTGCCGGTTGAAGTGGACGAAGTAGAAGTCGGGGCCGAGCACGGCCTCCATGGACTCGATCCAGGGCGTGTCCCCGCGCTCTTGGTAGGGCAGGCTCAGCGCTACCACGCCGTTCACCCGGTCCGGGTGCAGCAGGGTCAGGCCCCAGACGACGAACGCGCCCCAGTCGTGGCCGACGAAGGTGGCGTCCTCGTAGCCGTAGTGGTCGAGGAGGGCGACGAGGTCACCCGACAGGTGCCCGATGTCGTAGTCCGCCACTTCGGTCGGACGGGACGAGTTCCCGTAGCCCCGCTGGTTCGGGACGATGACGTGGTAGCCCGCCGCGGCCAGGGCAGGCACCTGGTGGCGCCAGGAGAAGGCGTGCTCCGGCCAGCCGTGGCAGAGCACGATGGGCTTCCCCGCGTTCTCCCGGCCCGCTTCGAAGACCTCGAGTTCCACACCGTTGACGGGGACGAGGGTGGGTTGGGGAAAGTCGGTCGGGTTGAACATTGCGTTTCCTCTGGGTGGTTGGGGGCGTCAGCGCCGACGGCCGACGCGGCGTGGTGCCATCGTGCCGACCGAAACCGGTCACCCCATGACCGGTTTTCCGTGGGAGTCTTGCCGGTGTGCGAGCCGACCGGCTGATGGCCATCCTCCTGCTGCTGCAACAGCGCGAGCAGCTGACGGCGGCGGACGTCGCCCGGGAGCTGGAGGTGTCCGAGCGCACCGCCCGCCGTGACTTCGACGCCCTGGCCATGGCCGGCGTGCCCGTCTACTCCATCCAGGGCCGGGGCGGCGGCTGGCGGCTCGTGGGCGGCGCCCGCACCGACCTGTCCGGGTTGACCGCGGGTGAGGCCCGCGCCCTGTTCCTGGTCGCCGGCCCGGCCTCGGCCGCGACGCCGGCCGTGAAAGCGGCGCTGCGCAAGCTCGTCCGTGCCCTGCCGGAGCCTTTCCGGGTGCAGGCCGAGGCCGCGGCGTCGTCGTTCGTCATGGACCCGCAACGGTGGGGGTCGAGCCGGATCGAGCACCGACCGCCGCCCCGCTTCCTCGACGACCTCCAGGACGCGGTGATCCGCCGCGTCCAGGTGCGGCTCGGCTACGTCGACGGCAACGGCGCCGAAACCGAGCGGACCGTCCACCCACTGGGCATCGTCGCCAAGGGACCGTCGTGGTATCTCGTCTGCCACACCGAGGCGGGCAGGCGGACCTTCCGGATCGACCGCGTGTCCTCCGCCGACCCGACCGGCGATCCCGCGCACCGACCCGACGACTTCGACCTCGCCGCGAGCTGGCGCGAGATTGCCGACGAGGTCGACCGCAGGCGGACGCCCCTAGAGCTCCAGGCGACCTGCGCACCCGACGGGATCGCCCGGCTCCGGATGGTGCTCGGCGACCGGCTCGAGGTCGGAGGTGCCACGACCGGCGGCCGCATCGAGGTCGTGATCCGCGGCTACAACGAGTACGCGCTCGCCGGCGAGCTCGCCGGGCTGGTCGAGTGGCTCGAGGTGACCGGTCCCGAGGGTGTGCGGGACCACCTCGCCGCGATCGGCGCCGCACTCGTCGAACGGTACGGCTGAGACCTGCTGGTGGACCCGGTCGTGCGCACGTGGGCCGTCGTGCGCCGGACGGCCGTGGTTGCGACCGTGGTGGTGATCGCGGCCCGAAAAGCCCCCGCCCGCGGCCCGTCGGGGGGAAGGCCGCGGGCGGGAACACCCCTCGGGTCAGGACAGCAGGACTGTCCGGGAGGTCTTGGCGACCGGGCGGCTGGTGTTCGCGGTGGCCCGGTCCGCGGCGATCTGCACGGAGGTGTCGTGCTGACCCTTGTCGCCGTTGTACGCGGTGCAGCCGTACCACTCGAGCATGCCCTCGCGGTACACGCCCTTGCAGGTCGGCGTGAGCTTGGAGATCACCGTCGTGTTGCCGTGCACGAGGGTGTCCGCCAGGCCCTGCGTGGTCAGGCCGGCGCGCCCGCGGGCGATCAGCGCCACCGGGCCGACCGCGTCGAGGGCGAACCCGAGCTGGTCGATCGCGCCGGGGTCGACCACGGCGTCGAGCAGGCTGTCGATGTAGGTGACGCAGGCGGTGGCGTCGCGGGCGAACGCCTGGAGCGTGTCCGGCGTGAACCGCTCGATGTCCGCGAAGTCGATGATCGCGGCCCGCGCGCACGCCTTGGCCTGCGCGGTGGCGACGAGGTCGATGTGGGAGATGATCTCGTTCTTGGCCGAGTCGATCGCGCTGAGGATCTGCCTGGTCGCCTCCTCCACCGACATGCCCGCCTTCGCGAACTGCCGGTACGCCGAGTAGGCCGCCTGGGCCGCGGCGACGATCACCTGCACCGAGGTCGCCGACACCTCACCGGACTGCGGCGCCGCGGCGGGGGCGGCCTGCGCGCCGGGAGCCGCCATCGGCACGACCATCGCCGTGGCCAGGACCGCGGCCGTCGTGCCGCGCACCAGTCGCGAACGCATACCGCTCCGCGGCGCTCGTTGCCGTAACCGCATGAAGTCCTCCGTGACCGTGATGGGGGTGCGGCGAGGACCGGCGTGTCGTGGGCTCGTGCCGTTCCGGTCCGTCACGTCCGCCACCTTGCTCGACCGAACGAACGAAAACCTGCGGGAAACCTGCAACCGCGCGAAGCCCCTGCTAGACCGGGATCACGGGGGCCGGTCGGCGAAAGGGAGTCCCGCGGTGGCGGTGGAGTTCCGCGTGTTGGGCCCGGTGCAGGCGTGGGTCGGCGGGCGACCGGTGGACCTCGGTCACGCCCGGCAGCGGTGCGTGCTGGCGGTGCTGCTGGTCGAGGCCAACCAGTGGCTGTCGGCCGACCAGCTGCTCGACCGGGCCTGGGGTGACCGGGTCCCGCCCGGCGGCCGCAACACCCTGTACGGCTACCTGTCGCGCCTGCGCCGGGCCCTGCGCGCCACCGAGCACGCCGCCATCGTGCACCGGTCCAGCGGGTACGAGCTGGTCGTCGACGAGGAAGCGGTGGACGTGCACCGGTTCCGCCGGCTGGTCGCGCGGGCGCGCGCCGAGACCGACCAGGTCCGCGCGCTGGAGCTGGCCGAGGTCGCCGCCGGGCTCTGGCGGGGCGAGGCGCTGCTCGGGTTGGACACGCCGTGGATCACCTCGGTGCGCCACGGGCTGGAGCAGGAGCGGTTCGCCGCCGACACCGACCGGTTGGACCTGGCGCTGCGGCTCGGGCGGCACGCCGCGCTGCTGCCCGAGCTGACCGACCGCGCCGCCGAGCACCCGCTGGACGAGCACGTGGCCGCCCAGCTCATGCTCGCCCTCTTCCGCTCCGGTCGCCAGGCCGAGGCCCTGGACCGGTACCGGCGGCTGCGCGCCCGCCTGGCCGAAGAACTCGGCGCCGAACCCGGATCGGACCTGCGGCGGCTGCACCACCGGATCCTGGCCGCGGACCCCGACCTGGCCTCGCCCGAGGCGGACCGGTCACCGGTGGTGCCACGCCAACTGCCCGCGGCGCCTGCGCCGTTCACCGGCCGCGTGCCCGAGCTGACCGAACTCGACCGCGCCCTGGTCGCGGCAACGGGCGACGGGGCCGACGCGTCGGGCGACCCGGTGGTGGTGACGGGGACGGGGACGAGCGCGCGGGCGGGGGCGATCCCGGCTACCGGCGCGGTGGCGATCTCGGCGGTCGGCGGGGTGGGCGGGGTCGGCAAGACCTGGCTCGCGCTGGCCTGGGCGCACCGCAACCTGCACCGGTTCCCCGACGGGCAGCTGTTCGTGGACCTGCACGGGTTCAGCCCCACCGGGGAGCCGACCGACCCGGCCGACGCGCTGCGCGGCTTCCTCACCGCCCTGGGCGCCACCACGGACGGCACCCAGTCGGACCCGGGCGCCCTGTACCGCAACCTGATGGCCGGGCGGCGGGCGCTGGTGCTGCTGGACAACGCCGCGTCCGCGGACCAGGTCGTGCCGCTGCTCCCGGGCAACCCCACCTGCACCGTGCTGGTCACCAGCCGCACCAGCCTGCCGTCGTTGATCGACCGGCACGGCGCGCACCACCTGCCCCTGGGCGTGCTCACGCCCGCGGAGTCCCGCGCCCTGCTGGCCGCACGGCTGGGCGGGCACCGCACCGACGCCGAACCCGACGCCGTCGACGAGCTGGTCGGGCTGTGCGGTCGGCACCCGCTGGCCCTGGCGATCACCGCGCGGCACGCCGCCACCCGTCCCCGGCTCCCGCTGGCCGAGTTGGCCGCGGAACTGCGCGAGGCGGGTCTGGAGATGCTCGACCACGACACCGACCTCACCGCCAGCCTGCCCGCGGTGCTGTCGTGGTCGCTGCGCCACCTCACCGCACGGCAGCGGATGGTGTTCGTGCAGCTCGGGATCGCGCCCGGCCCGGACACCGACCTGCCCGCCGCCGCCTCCCTCACCGGCCTGACCCCGACCGAGGCGCGCAAGGCCCTGCGCGTGCTGGAGGACCACTCGCTGCTGGACCGGCACCCGCACGGCCGCTACGCGATGCACGACCTGGTCCGCGCCTACGCCACGACCGCGGACGAGCACCTGCCGGAGCCGGCGCGGGAAGCCGCGCTGGAGCGGGTGGCGGACTTCTACCTGCACACCGCCCACGCCGCCGACCACCTGCTGAACCCCTACCGCCCACCGATCCGGCTCGACCCGCCCGCGCCCGGCGTCCAGTCCCACCCGTTACCCGACCGCGCGACCGCCCTGGCCTGGATGGACGCCCACCACCTGCACCTCCTGGCCGTCCAGCAGGACGCCGTCGCCCGGCGCGACCACCGGGTGGTGTGGCAGATCGCCTGGACCCTGGGCACGTTCCACCGCCTGCGCGGGCACATCCACGACGACCTGGCGGTGTGGCAGGCCGCGGCCGAGGCCGCCACCCACCTGCCCGACCCCGGCACGCACATCCTCGCCCACCGGCTCCTGGGCCACGCCAACGCGGAACTGGAGCGGCACGAGCGGGCCATCGACCACCTCCACCAAGCCCTCGCCCTGGCCCGACAACACCACGACCTCGCGCAGCAAGCCCATACCCACCACGCCCTCACGTGGGCCTGGGAGCAGCGCGGCAACGACCGCAAGGCCCTCGACCACGCCCGGCACGCCCTGGACCTCTTCCGCGCCCTCGGCTCCCCGGTGTGGGAGGCCACCGCGCTCAACATGGTGGGCTGGCACGCCGCCCGCCTGGGCGAGTACGAGGTCGCCCGCGAGCACTGCCAGGCCGCCCTCGACCTGTACCGCCGCCACGACGACCTCGACGGCGAGGCGGACACCTTGGACAGCTTCGGCTGGATCGAGCACCACACCGGCCACCACCGCCGGGCCGTCGAGCACTACCGGCAGGCGCTCGACCTCTACCACGCCGTCGGCAACACCGCCGAGGCCGCCGACACCCTGGACAACCTCGCCCACCCCCACCTCGCACTCGGCGACCACGCCGAGGCTCGCGCGGCCTGGAGGGAAGCGCTGGACCTCTACCGGCAGCAGGGCCGCGACACCGACGCCGAGCGCGTCCGCCGCCAGCTCGCCGACCTGGAGCCGGCGTCGATCAGGACCGGGAAGGCGGGGAGCGGAGGGCCGGGGCCGTCCGGCCTCACAGCCGGGACTTGAGCACGTCGACCTCGTCAGCGTCGGCGTGCCGCCGGTGACTCAGCCGAAGCCGCGGCTGTCCTGCTTCAACGCCGTGTCCACGGTCAGCGCCGACGCCACGACCAGGCTCAGCAACGGGTCGGGCAACGGCCGGTGGATCTGGACGACGTAGTTGTCGGCCGTGGTGAACATGGTCTTCGCCAGGCCCTCCCACGTCTTGGTGATGCGCGCGACCTCGGCGCCGGTGTGGTCGGAGACGGAGAAGTTCCACGCGCGCCAGTTCTCCGCCTGCACGCCGCCGATGCGCTGACCGCCGACCTCGAACGCGAACCGGATCTTGCCGATCGCGTTCTCCTGGCGGATCTCGCCGAGGGGCGCCCCGTCGCCGCGCTCGACGATCATCCGCGACTTCACGACCTTCGCCGGCCTGGTCAGCCGCAGCACGGTGTGCCCGTGCGCGTCGCGGACCTCGAACTTGTGCGTGAAGAACTGGTCGTAGCTGCCCAGGAACCGCACGGCCTTCTTCAACGCGCTCTGCCCGACCTGCACCACCGCGCCCAGCTGCCGGCCGTGCTGGTCGTAGACGGCGTACTCGTTGGCCAGTTCGATCAGCTTCACCCGCTGGTTGACCACCAGCACGGGCTCGGTGAACAGCGTGCCGCCGCCCTGCCCGACCTGGCCCACGCCGGCCTGGCGCTGCTGCCCGCGGATGCGGTCGGGGTCGTGCGCGCCGTCCAGCGCCACCTCCCACGGGCTGGAGTCGTCGGCCTGCCGCGTCTGCGGGGTCCACTGGTTGCCGTCCCAGTAGCGGACCACCGGCGAGCCGGGACGCTCCGGGTACCAGCCGGGTTGCGGGTTGACCATGCCGCGCAGAGTAGTCGCGCACCGCCCGCCACCGGCCCCGATCGGCGGAACAACTCCGCCCCCGGGTTTCCCCGGGAGCGCTTCGGGAAGTGCCGGTCACGCCGATCGTCGACGGATCGAGGGCGCCACGAACCGGCCACTGGACGAGCCGATGGCCGGTCCGGCCTGCCTTCGACGCGGCGGCCCACGCCCCGATCCGGTTCCGCGTACGCGCGTCGGATCCAATTCGGTTACGCACGGTCACCCCCGTGGCCGCCGGTCGGCCGTGCCCGAATCCGGGCACGGCATTTGGTCCGGTGGTTGGCTGCAACAGCTGGTCCGGCGCGGCAACCGCCTGATCCGCACCGACCTCGGCCGACTGGCGACCCTGGCCGGCTTCGCCTGAATTGGAACCGAGGGCCGCTCCTCGACCACATCCTCACAGGCTGAACGTGCCGACACGGAGGTGCATCGGTAGCTCAACGGTGTTGACCAGCCTCCAGATGTCGTCATCTGCCGCTGATCGCCTCAACGATCATCCCGATGATCAGACGTCGTGCATCGGGAAGGTAGTGATGGACTCCCGAAAGAAGCTCGGTGATCGTCGCAGCGGACGTGTGCCGCTGCCACCCCAACAGGTCCACATCGGACACCCGCCAGTTCACGCAGAACATGTTCGCCGGGACCTGTGCGGCCAATCCCGACGCCGCCGCGATCGACGGCACCAACGCCGTGCCCAACGAGACGGACTGACAGACCCGTCAGGCGCTGGTGCAGATCGCCCGCGATGTCGAGCTGACGTTCCTGGTCGGCCACTACCAGGAGCCCACCGACAACTCCACGGTGCGCAAGACGCGGGCATCCTGGAAATCACCAGCACCAATGTGATCACCGACGCCGCCCCGTAGCCGCTCACCGAACTGGTGGTCCTGGAGGGTGGCAGAAAAGTGTGGGAGAACGGCGGCATCCAGGTCTCGGAGACGGCCACTCTGATGTGCAACGCGTGGCAGAAGCGCCGCGTGACCGACGAGATCGGGTGATCGCCGAGACCGGGCGGGAGGGGCGGCGTGATCGGTTGTTGCCGCCGGTGGTGGTGTATTTCGTGTTGGCGATGTGCCTGTTCTCCAGTCAGGGTTATGAAGAGGTGGCCCGGTTGTTGACCGAGGGTATGTCGTGGGCGGCGCGGTGGTCCAAGCCCTGGTGGGTGCCGACCACGGCGGCGATCTCCCGGGCTTGGGTCAGCTGGGCCCGGCGCCGTTGAAGGCGTTGTTCGAACAGGTCGCGAAGCCGTTGCCCGGGCCGACCACGCGTGGGTCGTGGTATCGGACCTGGCGGGTGCTCGCCGTCGACGGCACGACGTTCGACGCGCCCGAGAACACCGAACGGTTCGGTCGGCCGGGCAGCGGCAGGTCGGCGGCGCGGGGTGATCGGGCGGCGTTTCCGCAGGTGCGGGTGGTGGCGGTGGCCGAGTGCGGCACCCACGCGATCGCCGCGGCCATGCTGGGCCCGATCACGGCGGCCGAGGCCACCCTGGCCCGGGAGCTGTTCCCCGGTCTGGGCGCGGGTGAGCTGGTGATCGCCGACCGGGCGGTTCGCCGGGCTGCCGCTGTGGCGGGCAGCGTCCGCGAACGGGGCGGACCTGTTGTGGCGGGTACACGCCAACATCGTGTTGTCGGTGCGGGAAGACCTGCCCGACAGGTCGTATCTGTCGGAAATCGTGGCCACCGACCACCACTACCGCCGCATGGATCCGGTGACCGTCCGGGTCGTGGGGTACGCACTGGACGATCCCGCACGCCCCGGGCACGACGCGCCCTACCGGTTGATCACCACGATCCTGGACCACCGCGGGGCCCCGGCGAAGGAGTTGGCGGCGTTGTACTGCCAACGCTGGGAGATCGAGACCGCGCTGGACGAACTCAAGACCCATCAACGCGGTCCAGGGCAGGTGCTGCGTTCTCGCGCCCTACAGCGAGATGCTTTGGTGGGATATCCCGCTCGGCGGCGTGGTCCCGTACGCCTCGGTCATCACCACGGCCGTCGAACTGCGGACCACTCCGCACCATGTGGCATCTCGCCTCAGGGCGTGAGGTCTTACACTGTCGTGTCCGCGCCTGCCTTCAGGTCTCACCCTCGATGACGTGCCGAGGTTACTCGGCACCACCGACAATGGCGACCAGCGAATCACGCGCAGCAACCGCGTGTCACTGCACCACCTACTCGTCCTCTCTCGCCGGATGAGGAAACCGGTCCCTCAGATCATTACCTGGCCGCGCGAGCTCGGGGCGCACATTCCGGATCTGTCCACCATGATCCGAGAGGCACTGATCCGCGTACCCCGCGAAGTGACCTCCTCGCAGGACGAGTTCGACGTCGGAGGCAGCGTCTAGTGCTGCACTCGGAACGTTGACCCGGTAATCGGCCTGGTTGGGTTACAGGCCAGGCTGGTCCTCCCATGTCGAGCGGGAGGTGGTCGTGGGTCGTCGTCCGGAGGTGTTCGTCCGGCCTTCGTCCATGGACGAAGGCCGCAAGCTGGCCCGGATCGGTCGACTACGTGCGTGATGTGATCCACGCGTTCAACGAGCGGGGGTTTCGCGGCACCGGACCCGAAATGGAGCAGGGGACGTCCGAGGGTGATCGGTGAGGCGGTCCGCGAGCGGATCTGTCTGATCGCCCGGACCTCCCCCTCCTCCTGGGGCATCAGCGCGTTCTCGACCTGGTCGCTGTCCAGGCTGCGCGAGCACCTGCTCGATCGCGGCACCGTGGCGGCGATCACCCGGGAGACCCTGCGCCGCATCCTGCACACCGGCGGCATGTCCTGGCAGAGCACCTCCACCTGGAAGGCCTCGGACTTCCCGACCAGGATGGACCGGATCCTGGACCTCTACGACCACCCATCTGAGCGCGGCCGGGTGATCTGCATCGACGAGTTCGGGCCGCTCAACCTCCAGCCCCGCAAAGGCAGGTCTGGCGGCCGACCGGCTCCCCGCTGCGATTACGGGCCACCTACAACCGCCGCCACGGCGTCATGCACATGCTCGCCGCCCTGGACCTGGCCACAGGGAAGATCCACTACCGCATCCGCCGTCACAAACGGCACGGCGAACTCCTGGACTTGCTCAGAAGCCTGCGGGCGCGGTGGCCGGGTCAACAACTCCACCTGGTCATGGACAACTTCTCGCCCCACCGCCACCCCGACGTCCACGCCTGGGCCGCCGCCAACGACGTCGAGCTGGTGTTCCTGCCGACCTACTCCAGCTGGTTGAACTGGATCGAGGCCGAGTTCACCGCCCTGCGCTACTTCACCCTCAATGGCACCATCCGTACACAGGCAGCCTGTCACGACCTTCCGCGCACCGCCTGTCAACCAGGCCGGTCGGCATGACCGCGGCCGAGCGGACCGGGCTGGCCAGGGAACGGCTCTACCGCGAGCTGCGGCGGTTGCGTACGAGGCCAAGACGAGCGGCCCAGTCCTAGCACCGGCTGCAGGTTCGCCAGACCCACATCGACGATCTGGACGAGCGGTTCGTATTCCTGCACCGAAAATGCACGGTGCTTCGGTCGGCAACAAATACGACTGGCTCCGGGGCAGCGGCGGATGCCGCAGCCCCGGGACGCCTCATCAGCGCGGTTCCGCTGTGCGGCTACACGCCCCAAATGCTCCATTGCTGCGCAGCGCTGCCGTTGGGACCCCACAACTGCAATTGCCTACCGGCGGAGTAGTCCGAACTCGGAATGTCGAGCACGAAAGCTCCATCGGTGTGCGTGGCGAGCTGGTGCCCACCCACAGGATGGGAAAGGCGGTGCCACCGCTGCGAGGCGCTCCCGTCGCAGCGATTGACCTTGATGCGCACTCCCCAACCGCGTTCGCCGTCGAAGTCCAGGCACAGCCCCCAGTCGTAGGACGGGTGGTAGTAGTCACCGCCCTCGCGTGCATCCTCCTCTACCCACACCTGGGCGGCGGTGCCGTTCGACGGCCACAGCTGGACGGCGCTGCCATGTCCGCCGGACCCGGCGGCGTCCATGACCAGACCGTTGTATTGGGCATGGAACTGCCACCGCTCCCCGGTCATCGCCGACGGTTGCGCCGCGGCGGTCGCGGGCACGGTGATCGCCATTGTGAACATGAGCGCAGCCGTCAGAGCAGTCCAGTTTTTGACAGATGACATGATCTCCCCCTGGTCGGTTTTATTTCAACCCACCCGACCGCAACCGATCAGTGATGGTTCGAGGTCGGATAACTGTGCGAATCCGGCGACCGGCGTCAGTCGACGATGCCGTATTGCCAGGTGTCGCAGTAGACGTCGGTGCCGCCCGGGCCGTTCCGGAGGCATACCCTGAATCGGAAGGACTGACCGGTGGAGATGGTGGGCAAGTCCTCCCAGAACTGGCAGTCCCCGGTACCTCCGGCGGCATGAACTTCGTACCTCGTGCCCCGGACCTCCAGCATCGCCACGGCTCGTCTGCCATCTTTGGCTCCGCCGTCGCAGACGTCCATGTCCCGCCTGTCCGACGACGGGTTCACGAATCCTCCGTACCCGAAACCGCCTTCCGGCGAGGTCCGGGACACCGAGTCCGCATCCTCGGCGTACGCCGCCGGAGCGGAGACGATACCGCCGGCGACAAGCGTTGTGCCCGTCAGCATGGCAGCGGACAGATGACGAACCCGTTTGAAATATTTCATTTCATCCCCTCATCCGGCGATACGCCCGGATTGCCGCCATTCTTCGGGAGCCACCGCGCGAAGGCGTTCGACCGCCCCAGAAGACAGCGTGCAGGACGTGCCTGGGAAGAATCTTGTACGTTTCTGGAGTGCCGACACCTCCGCCCGGACGACCGCGTTCGCCGGCATCCCGACGCGGTCGACCTGGCCCAGCCCAGCCCAGCCTGCGAGCGGCTGCACACCAACATCCGCACCGCACGGGGCCACCGGCAGCCGGCGACGTTCAACGCCAAGCGCGCCGCCCTCGCCAGCGCTTCGTCCTACTTCGCCGACCAGGAGTGGATCAACGACGCTGAGATGGTGCTCCACGGGCTCCGCCGGGAGCACCAGCACGAGGACCGGACGTTGTGGTCAGTGCTCTACACCACCGCGGCCCGCGCCGAGAAGTCTCTGGGCCTGGACGTCGAGAACCTCGACTGCGGGAACAGGAGCGCCCGCACAAAGCGCAGGGGCGACAAGCTGCTATACGACGCGCACCGTGCTGATGCTCGGTCAACTCCTCGGGCGCCGCCGCACCGGCCCGAGCTTCCTGCCGACCCGGATCGCGCCGAACGACGGCACAGTGCGGGTCCGCGACAAACGGGTGGGACCCGCACGACCTGCTGGACCGCGGCTCACCCATGCCGGCAAGGACCGCGACCGAGGCCGACCTGATGAACCTCTCCGGCCACGAGGACCGGCGCACCCTCGAGCGCTACCTCGAGCCGTCCAAGGAGGGCACGCACCGCCGCCTGGACGCAATCGACGCCTGCCGTCCCGAGCACCCCCAGACGCCGCCGAACTTGCCGCGAACCCGGATACACACCCAGTGAATGGGATACGGCGCTGCGCGGTGCCCTCAGCTTGATCACTCGGACCGCCGCGTCAACCGGATGACCCTCGGGTTGACGATCACAGGCGCGCCGCACCGCATTTTAAACCGAGATCGCGATATGCGCCAGTAGTTCATCAGACAACGCCCGGTGGACCCTCTTGGGGCTTTTCAGCATCGTTGACCGTACGCGCGGTCAGCCACAGTGGGGCGTACGACAACACGAAGGGATCACTTGCGGTGAACGTTCGTCTCAAATGGATCAAGCTCGGTACGCTCTCTACGGCACTACTACTCGGCAGTACCCTAGCCGCCGCCCCGCACGCAACCGCTGCGAGCGGCTATACCGTCCACGGCATGGTGGCGTGTAGCTCCGGTGCTCCAGTCAAGGCCGTGCAGGTGGTGGCGAACAACGGAGGCAGCGGGCCCGCCCAGTTGGGCAGGGCCGATGATGTGACGACCCTCGTCCCCAACAAGATCAGGTTCGCCAAGAACATCCCCAACGGGGGCACCTACTGGCTCCGTGTCGACTGCGCGTCGTCCATGTACATGCCAGCCAAGTCGGTGTTCTCGAACACCACGAGCAGTCGGAACCCCGATTTTCGTTGCAACAACTTCCCCCGGGCATGGGATCTCCTCGTCCGCACGACCCAAGTGCCGCTTCGGGGCAAGCAAGTCCTCCCTCCTTACGGCCGGTGCGCGTAATCGGCATTTAAAGCTTACAGTCGCCGGTTAAGCGCCCGCGAAGACATCCGACACATTCCCTCGTCTCGTACTCCGAGACAAGGGAATTTCTTTTGCCCGCGACCGGTCAGCCAAACAAGTTTCGTCAACCGCGCCGGAGCAACTTGACCTCGCACTAGGCAGTGTCCCTGCAGACCGGTGATCAGGGTGTCTGACAGTTTTGGTGCGTGGTGGGGCGTGGTGAGTTGACCGATCGTGCGTGGGCTGTGATCGAGCCGTTGTTACCGGTGTCCGGGCGCGGGCGCAGGTGGCGGGATCACCTTCGCCAGCAAGCCCAAGACCGTCAAGGGGAGGCCATTGATCTGCACATGATGGCGAGAGCCCACCACGGCCTGGGGGAGGATCGAAGAGCGATCGCGCTGTGCCAGCAGGCCCTCGACATCGAAGAACACCACCGCCTCCGACGAGAAACCGCCGCGACCCTGTACACCCTCGGCACTCTGCTGCGCACACCGACACCACGCAGGCACTCCGCTGCTGGCGCGAAGCCCTGCGCATCTACGACGACTTCGGCGACGACCGCGCAGCCGACCTGCACGACCGCCTACGTGCCCTCGAAGCCCAGGCGGACCGACCGTCCACAAACGTGATCGACCAAGGCAGTCAGCTCAACCGAGTCGCGGCCCTGACCCATCAACTCGCAGACAGTGAAGTTGACCCAGTAGTACGCGGCTGACGGCACATCGCCAGAGCGGCCTCGAAGCGCTCCTCGAGCACCCGACCCGCACACTGGGGCATGGCGAGAGCATGATGAGGACGCGTTCACGAGCCGACGGATCTCGGTGATGGCCAGCTCGATCATGGTCTGCTGGGCGTGGTCGCCAGGACGGCAAGTGTGGCCGCCGTACCAGGCGTTCTTGGGCTCACGCTGTCGAGCGGGTCGGCGCCGGGGCGTTCCCGGCAGTTGCCCGCGGCAGGCACGATGGTGGCGTGCCCCGGACATGGATCTGCGTACGACAGGTTCTGCTGACCCTCGGATTCCTGCTCGCCATCGTGGTGACCAGCGGCGGAGTGGCCTTCAGCTACAGCTTCGGCTTCACCTGGCTCACCGTCCTGGTCTCGTTGCCCCTACTGGCCGGTGTGTTTGCCAGCGGGATGGTGTGGTTCATCGGCGAGCATTCGCTGGATGTCGAACCGAAGTGGATCGTGCCGGTAGCGATCGCCTCGGTTTGTCTGTTCTTCTATGCCCCGATCGGTCTGTCGCTCGCCTATCTGCACACGGCTGCGGATCGGGTGGCCGTCGTGGTCGTCGACGACGTCTACGGCAACTCCGCTCCGGACACCGACCAGAAGATCCGGGTCGCGGACGCCGGCACCGGCGCGGACCTCGGCGAGCTTGCCTACCACGCGGACCGGGACCTGCGGGTCGGCGACCGGCTGGAGGTCCTGGTCGATCCGCGGGGCTGGCTGCCGACGGAGGGCCCGGGGATGTCTCCCGCGACGCGCACGATGACCTACCTGTTCGCCGGCACCGGGTTCGGCGTGATGTTCCTGATCACCGGGTTGCGCATGCGCCGGGATCTGCGCCGCTATCGGCTCACCGGCTCCCGCCTGCCGTTCGCGGCGCCGGCGGACGCGCGGGATCCCGAACTCCGGCGCGAACCGACGGCCGACAACCCGGATGCGCCGGAGTTCGACCCGCCCGATTCCGACGGCGTGCTGGAGCGGGCTGAACAGGGGGGCGCTGGCGGCTCCTCCAGCGGTGACCACGGCGACTCCGGCGGCGATTACGGGGATTGAGCCGTCCGGGCTGCCGACGAATCCGTTGAACAGTTCCAATCTCGGAGCGGCCACCGACGGCCCCTGACTACAGCGGGGAGATCCTGGCATCGCCCGGCAGGTGGGGCCAGCTCAACCGCCCTCCCAGAACAATGTCACCCAAGTGGGCCAAATCAAGCCGCTCAAGCCGGGGCCAACTCAAACCGCCAGAGTCAGGGGTGAACACGTCCAGCCGATCACCCCGGTGACCGCCGCGCCCCGCCGCCGCGTCACGCTGGCGGCTGGTGACCACGACCTGCCCGCTGGGACCGGGTGGCGGGTCCAAGCCCCGCAGGTCGGCCGGGTCCTGCACGTCGTCCACCACGATCAGCAAGCGGCGCGATGTGCCGGCCAGCCACTCCCGAAACCGCTCCGCCGCTTCGTCGGGCGACCGGTCGGCGATCCGGTGGTCCTGCTCGACCAGCACCCGTGCGGCAGCCTCGGCATAGGCGGTCACGATCGCGTTGCGTGAGAGAGCCGACACCCACACCGCCACGGCCAGTTCCGCGTCTGCCCATACCGACCAGGCGTGGTGGGCGGCCAGCTGGGTCTTGCCGACCCCGCCCATCCCCGACACCACGACACCGGCGCGCCGCCCGGCCCCGACCAGCACGACCGAGCGCCCCGTGGCCAACGTCTCCACCATGTCGGCGTGGGCCCGGCGCTGCTGATAGTGCACCGCCGGTGCGTGCGGCACCCCGACCCGCACCGGCCACACCACCCGAGGCCGGGCCTGGTGGTAGTGGACGTTCCCGGCGACCGCACCGATGGCCATGCTCTGGTCGTTCGCGGTGATCGCGTCGGGGACAGTCCGGATACGCACGGTCACCCCCGTGGCCGCCGGTCGGCCGTGCCCGAATCCGGGCACGGCATTTGGTCCGGTGGTTGGCTGTGGCCATGCTGGAGCCCGTGGGAGACGAGGTGCCGGAGGAGCTTCTCCGGCACGTGGTCAGGACGACCGGGTTGCCTCCCGCGCTCGCGCGGCGCGTGGTGTCGGACGTCATGGGCTACTTCGTCGAGACGGCGGAGGAGTACGTGCTGCGCCGGCACGCCGAGCTGCGGCGCGACGGGCTGGGCAACGCGCGGATCTGGGCGCTGCTGCGGGAGGAGCTGGACGTGCGGCCGGTGGCCGCGCCGCCGCTGTCCGAACGCCAGCTGCGCCGGATCGTCTACGGCTAGGTCGACGCCAAGAGGGAGATCACCGGACATGTGCGGAATCGTCGGTTACGTGGGTCCGAGGGACGCCGTCCCCGTGCTGCTGGAGGGCTTGCACCGGCTGGAGTACCGCGGCTACGACTCGGCCGGCGTCGCGGTCGCGGACGACGGCGGGCTGCGGGTCGTCAAGACCGCCGGACGAGTCGGCGACCTGCGCAAAGCCGTTGCCGAGGGCACGGCGGGCCGCACCGGCATCGCGCACACCCGGTGGGCCACCCACGGCGAGCCGAGCGACCGCAACGCCCACCCGCACGTGGACGCCGCCGCACGCGTCGCCATCGTCCACAACGGCGTGTTCGAGAACTCCGACCGGCTGCGCGCCCAGCTGGCCGCCGACGGCGTCGCGCTGGCCTCCGACACCGACAGCGAGGTCCTCGCCCACCTCGTCGCCCGCAGCACGGCCGACACCCTCGAAGACGCCGTGCGCGAGGCGTTGGCGCAGGTCGAAGGCACCTACGGGGTGATCGTGATGGACGCCGACCGGCCGGGCGAGCTGGTCGCCGCACGCCGGGGCAGCCCGGTCGTGCTGGGCGTCGGCGAGCAGGAGATGCTGGTCGCCTCCGACGTCACCGCCCTGGTCCGCTTCACCCAGCAGGTCATCTACCTGGACGACGACGAGATCGCCACGGTCACCGCCGACGGCTACCGCACGTCCACCATGGACGCCCGCGCCACCAGCACCACCCGCTCCCCCACCGCGATCGACGTCGCGAGCGCCGAGTACGAGCTGGGCGAGCACCCCGACTTCATGTACAAGGAGATGCGCGAGCAGCCCGACGCGGTGGACCGCTGCCTGCGCGGGCGGCTGGACCACCGGTTCTCCTCGGCCAGGCTGGACGGCGTCGGCCTCACCCCGCAGGACTACCAGCGCATCCGCCGGGTCAAGCTGCTCGGCTGCGGCTCCGCGTACTACGCGGGCCAGCTCGGCGCGCAGCTGATCGAGGAGCTGGCCCGGATCCCGGCCGACGCCGAGCCCGCGTCCGAGTTCCGCTACCGCAACCCGGTGGTCGACCCCGACACGCTGTACGTCGCGATCAGCCAGTCGGGTGAAACCCTGGACACGCTCGCGGCCGTGCAGGAGCTCAAGCGCAAGGGCGGGCACGTCATCGGCGTGGTCAACGCGGTCGGCAGCACGATCGCCCGCGAGTGCGGCCACGGCATCTTCCTGCACGCGGGCCCCGAGGTGTCCGTGGCGGCGACGAAGTCGTTCACCACGATGGCCGTGGCGCTGGCGATGCTGGCGCTGGACCTGGGCCGGGTGCGCGACCTGTCCATCACCGAGGGCAGGCGGCTCGTCGCCGGCCTGTC
This sequence comes from Actinosynnema sp. NPDC049800, assembly GCF_040656635.1. Classification (NCBI taxonomy): domain Bacteria; kingdom Bacillati; phylum Actinomycetota; class Actinomycetes; order Pseudonocardiales; family Pseudonocardiaceae; genus Actinosynnema; species Actinosynnema sp. NPDC049800. The sequence goes on from NZ_JBFAMT010000006.1 coordinate 172,779, forward strand.
CCAGCTGCCGCACCAGATCGCGCAGGTCCTCGCCGCCGAGGACGACATCGCGGCCATCGCCCGCAAGTACGCCGGGGCGGAGCACATGTTCTTCGTCGGCCGGGTGCGCGGGTGGCCGGCCGCGCGCGAGGGCGCGCAGAAGCTCAAGGAGATCTCCTACGTGCACGCCGAGGCCTACCAGGCGTCCGAGCTGAAGCACGGGCCGTTGGCGCTGATCAACCCCGAGATGCCGACCGTGGTGCTGGTGCCGGACGACGAGCTGCTGGCCAAGAACACCGCCACCATCGAGGAGATCAAGGCGCGCGGCGGTCCGGTCATCGCGGTCACCGACGCCGAGCTGCCGCCCGGTCTGGCCACCGACGTCATCCGCGTGCCGAAGGCGCACGACGCCTTGGCCCCGATCACGCTCTCGGTGCCGTTGCAGCTGTTCGCCTACCACCTCGCGCACGCGCTGGGCCGTGACGTGGACCGGCCGCGCAACCTGGCCAAGAGCGTGACCGTCGAGTAGCCACCCGGCCTGGACCGTTCAGGCGCGGCCATTCGCGTGACGGCATCGGGGATCGCTATCGGCTCATATCGGGCGGGTCGGGGTGGGTGTTGACCGGCGTCGTCCCCGCACGGAACTGTTTGCGTATTTTCGCCGACACAACCCGCGGGGGACGCCGTGAACCACCTATCGTTCGGGATCACGCTGGCCACACCGGCCACGCACGACGCGCTCGTCGAGGCCTGCCGCACGGCCGAGGGGTTCGGGTTCGACTCCGTGCTCGCCGTCGACCACCTCGGGCCGAACCGGACCTCGCCGTTCTCGGTGCTGAACCTCGCCGCCCAGGTGTCGCCCACCCTCAAGGTCGGCACGTACGCGCTCAACGGGGCGTTCTGGAACTCGTCGCTGCTGGCCAGGGAAGTGCAGACGGTGCAGCGGATGAGCGGCGGGCGGCTGCAGCTCGGGATCGGCGCGGGGATCATCAAGCAGGAGTTCGACCTGGCCGGCATCCCGTGGACGCCGATGGACGCCCGAGTCGCCCACGTCGGCTCGCTGCTGGACGAGCTGGGCAAGCTGCTCGACGCCGAGCCCGACGTCGAGCACCCGCCGGTGCTGATCGGCGGCACCGGTGACCGGATGCTGCGCCTGGCCGCCGAACGCGCCGACGTCGTCAGCGTGGGCGGCATCAGGCACATCAAGGGCAAGGCGACGGGGAACTTCCGCGTCATCGGCTCGGACGAGACCGAGGAGCGCGTGGCGTTCGTGCGGGACGCGGCGGCGGGGCGCGAGGTCGCGCTGAACGCGTTCGTCCAGGTCGTCGAGGTGACCGACGACCGGGAGGCGGCGGCCGAGCGGATCGCCGCGGACTGGGAGCTGACGGCGGAGGTCGTGCTCGACTCGCCGTACATGCTGATCGGCACCGCGGCCGAGATCGCGGAGCAGGTCGTGGCCTCGCACCGCCGGTTCGGGTTCACGTCGTTCTGCGTGCAGCGGCCGTACCTCGACGCGCTGGGGCCGTCGATCGCGCTCGCCCGCGCCGCCGCATGACGGCGACGAAGGGCGGTCGGCTGACCGTCGGCCAGGGCACCGCCATGTACGTCGGCGCGGTGCTGGGCACGGGTGTGATCGCGCTGCCCGCGCTGGCGGCCGAGATGGCGGGTCCGGCGTCGCTGCTGGCGTGGCTGGCGCTCGTGGTGCTGTCGGCCCCGCTGGCGGCGACGTTCGCGGCACTGGGCGCGCGGCACCCGGACGCCGGCGGCGTGTCGACCTACGCGCGGCTGGCGTTCGGCGAACGCCTCTCCGCCGTGGTCGGCTGGTGCTTCTACTTCGCCGTGCCGCCGGGCACCACGGCGGCGGCGCTGTTCGCCGGCGCGTACGTCGAGGAGGCCGTCGGCGGCGGGCAGTGGACCGTCGTGGTGACCGCGCTGACGCTGCTGACCAGCATGGCCGTGACGAACTGGATCGGCCTGCGCGCGTCGGGCGCGGTGCAGTTCGTGCTGGCCGCGCTCCTGGTGTTCCTGGTGCTCGGCTCGGTGCTGCTGGCGGTGCCGCACGTGGACATGGGCAACCTGACGCCGTTCGCGCCGCACGGCTGGCTCGCGATCGCGCCGGCCGCGGGCCTGCTGGTGTGGAGCTTCGCCGGGTGGGAGGCGATCACGCACCTGGCGCAGGAGTTCCGCAACCCGCAGCGCGACCTGCCGCGGGCCACGGGCATCGCGGTCACGATCGTGGGCCTGCTGTACCTGTCCGTGGCGTTCGCGATCATCGCGGTGCTCGGCCCGGCCGCCGCGGACGGCGAGGCGCCGCTGGGCCAGCTGATCGCGCGCACGGTCGGCGGCGACGTGAAGGTGGTGGCGGCCGTCGCGGCGGTGCTGCTGACCATCGGGTCGATCAACGCCTACATGGCCAGCGCCTCGAAGCTGAGCGCGGCGCTGGCGCGCGACGGCGCGTTCCCGCGCAACCTGTCCGGCGGCACGGTCGCGGGGGAGGTGCCCCGCCGCAGCCTGGTGGTCGTGGTGGCGCTGTGCTTCCTGTCCCTGGCGGTGGCCATGGGCACGGGCACGGGCGCGAAGCTCTTGGTCCTGCTCACGACCGGGCAGTTCGTGGCGGTCTACCTCATCGGCACGGCGGCGGCGCTGAAGCTGCTGCCGACGCGGTCGCCCGCGTGGTACGCCGCGCTGGTGGCGTTCCTCGGCGTGGTGGGGCTGACGGTCGCCACGGCGGTGTACATGCTGTGGCCGCTGGTGGTAACCGCGACGGCGCTGCTGTTCCTGCGGTGGAACCGGAAGCGGCGCCGGGACCCGGTGGAGGAAGTGGTCACGTGACAGGTCGTCCGGGGTCGCCGCGGTGGGCGGCGACCCCGGACGACGTGGTCAGACGGAGCCGGTGAAGCGGTCGTCCAGGTACGCGAGCTTGGCCTGCTCGTCGCGGTCGGAGTAGAGGTAGCGGATCCAGGCCTGCTGCTCGTGCAGCAGCGCGCCCATCTCCCACACGCACAGCACTTCGCGGTGCTTGCCCTGCTCCAAACGGCGGAAGCTGTCGTGCTGCTTCATGTCCCGGATGTAGACGGTCTCCCACATCTCGTTCTCGTTGCGCCAGGTGCAGACGATGAGGAAGTAGAAGTCGCCGCGGCACAGGTGGTGGATGACGAAGCCGAGGTCGCCGGAGATGTCCAGCTCGCCGGAGGCCGCTTCCGCGCGCAGGAACGACTTGGCCTGGTCGCGCAGCGCCGGGTCGACCACGTCCTGCGGCTCGCGCACCTCGTACCACTTCAGGTGCGCGTCGGGCAGGGCCAGGTCGTCGTCGGGCAGCGCGACGACGTCCTTGGCGTAGTGGCGGTAGTCGGCGTCGACGTTCGAGATGGCCGCGAGGTGCGACAGGTTCCTGGTCACCGGGCGATCCTAGGCAAACGCGCCGGGCTCGGACAGGAGCTTGACCGTGCTCTCGGGCACGGGCACCAGCGCCGTGCTGTAGTCGGCCATCATCTCGTTGATCGGGCCGTCGAACCGCGCCCACTCGGGCCGCTCGTACAGCGAGCCGGCGAGGCGGACGCGCTCCTCCATGCCGGGGAACGCGCGCACCAGGTGCCACTCGTCCTCGTCCAAAGGGGACGGTCCGAACGCGAGCACCGTAATGCCGATGCTGCGCATGAGCGGGATGGTGCCGTCACGGCTGATGCGGTCGAACTCGGCCCGGGTGCCGGGCTTGAGCTTGAACACGCGGGTTTCCAGCAGCCAGGGTTCGGTCATTCGGGCACTCCAAGGACGCGGCGGTAAGCCGAAGCGGGTTTGGGGTGCGCGCGGCTGGGGCGGGCCGAACGCCGGGCTCGCCGACGTTTCTACCGACGACGACACCGGCGCGCAAGGGGTGAACTAGGGTGCCGCGTCGTGAAACCGGATCTGAGCACCCTGCGCGCCGCCGTGTCCGAGTTCGGCGGCTCCACCACCCCGGAGAAGTCGTGGACGGTCCTGACCGCCGCCACCGCACCGGCGTTCGACCTGGGCGTCGCCGCGCACCGGGAGGCCGCGCACGTGTGGCTCAACGCGTGGGGTTGCCGCATCCGCACGCCCCGCCCGGGCGAGCCGCGCGTGCTGGACGAGGGCCTGGCGGCCTGGTGGGAGACGTGGCGGGACGCGCTGCCCGACGCCGGGACGTGGCTCGCCGACCTGACCGACGAGCAGGTGCGGCGGCTGGCCGAGGGCTTCGCCGCGCTGTCGGCGAGCACGGCGGCGGCCACGCCGCGCGGCACCCGGACGCTGGGTCCGACGGCGGCCTCCAAGCTGCTGTTCGCGTTGCGGCCCAACAGCCTCCCGCCGTGGGACAACATGATCGCCGACCGGCTGCACGGCGCCCGTGACGGCGCGGCGTACCGGGCGCACCTGCTGCTCACCCGCGGCTGGGCGGCGGACCTGCTGGCCGAGGCCGGCGTGCCCGAACCCGAGCTGCTGGCCGACCTCGGCCGGCCGGGGCGCTCGCTGGCGAAGGTCATCGACGAGTACTGCTACCTGGCGTTCACCCGCGGCTGGACGGCGCCGCGCCGGGGCGTGACCTCCGACGACGTGCGCCGGATCGCCCGGTCGCTCCCCCGCACGGAGGAAGCGCTGGTCCGCGATCGGGTCAAATTCCGCATCGGGCGCATCGTGTACCTCGCCCTGTCACCCGATGAGCTGACGATGGGATTCGCGTTCCCCAAGGAGGAGCGAGCGGCGCTCATTGCCTCGGACCCCGACAAATTCCATCCGCCGGTGACTTCGGACGAGAGGTACAACTGGGTTCGGGCCACTCTGTCTCGATTGGACGAGGCGGAGTTGACCGAGTTGGTCGTGGATGCTTGGCGCATGTGCGTGCCGAAACGCGTCGCGCGCGACTACCTGGGGCGATAGCGGCCCCGATACCGCCGGACGGGCGAAACGGCGGTATCGGGATGCTGCCCGAGCGGGTCATCAGCATTTCTTGGGCAGACCCTATAAGGGAACCGAATTGGGCCGTTGACGTGGCACAAGGCGTGTTTACGATCCTCCCTACCAAGCAGGAGGGGGCGCCGCATGGCCAGTTTGACCCGATCCGAAGCAGCCGCACGGGGCGCTTTATTGGAGGTCGACTCGTATCACGTGGACCTGGTGCTGACCGGCGACGGGAAAGTGTTTCGGTCTACGACGAAAATCGCTTTCACCGCCGAGCAGGGCGGGTCGACGTTCGTGGACGTGAAGCCGGAGGTGCTGCTGGGGGCCCGGCTCAACGACCGCGAGCTGGACGTGTCCGCGCTGGTGGACGGCCGGTTGCCGCTGACCGGGTTGGCCGCCGACAACGAGCTGGTCGTCGTCGCGGACATGGCGTACTCGCGGGAGTCCAAGGGGCTGCACCGCTACGTCGACCCGGCCGACGACCAGGTGTACGTGTACGGAGCGGTGTTCCTCGACCACGCTCCGCGCATCTTCGCGTGCTTCGACCAGCCGGACCTGAAGGCCCCGTTCACGTTCGACCTGACCGTCCCCGACGAGTGGACGGTCCTCGGCACGGGTGCGGCCACGAAGCTCGCGCCCGGCCGGTGGCGGGTCGTGCAGGAGGTGGCGCAGGCGACGTACCTGACCACGGTCGTCGCCGGCCCGTACGCCTCGTTCGAGACCGTGCACGACGGCGTGCCGCTCGGCGTGCACTGCCGCGCGTCGGTCGCCGAGGCGCTGGAGGCCGACATCCAGGAGGTCTTCGACGTCACGGCCCAGTGCCTCGACGAGTTCCACCGCCTGTTCGGCGTGCGCTACCCGTTCGGCCGGTTCGACCAGGTCTTCGCGCCCGAGTTCAGCTACCTGTCGCTGGACCACCCGGGGTGCGTGCTGCTCAAGGAGCTGTACCTGTTCCGGACGCCCGCCCCGCGCAGCGAGCACGAGACCCGCGCGGTGGTCATCGCGCACGGCCTGTCGCTGATGTGGTGGGCCGGCCTGGTGACCAACAAGTGGTGGGACGACCTGTGGCTGGGCCAGGCGTTCGCCGACTACCTGGCGCACCGGGTGCCCAGCGAGGTCACCGAGTTCACCGGCCCTCTGACGACGTTCTCCGCCCGCCGCAAGGGCCAGGCGTACACCGCCGACCAGCGACCCTCGACCCACCCGGTGTGGATCGACGGCGCGGACGCCATGTCCGCGCTGCTGGACCTGGACCGGATCTCGTACTTCAAGGGCTCCTCGGCGCTGCGGCAGCTCGCGCACCACATCGGCGACGACGCGATGCGCGAGGCGCTGCGGATCTTCTTCGCCCGGCACGCCTACGGCGCGGCGACGTTCTCGGACTTCAACGCGGCGATCGGCGAGGCCGTCGGCCGGGACATGTCCGACTGGGCGGCCCGCTGGCTGGGCACCGCGAACGTCACCACGCTGGCGCCGGACTTCACCGTCGCCGACGGCGTGATCACGTCGTTCGCCGTCACGCAGACCGCGCCGCCGTCGCACCCGACGCTCCGGCCGCACACCATCGACATCGGCCTGTACGGCGACGCGCACGAGACGGTCCGCGTGACCGTGGACGGCGAGCGCACCGAGCTGCCCGAGCTGGTGGGCCGCAAGGCCCCGAAGTTCCTGCTGCTCAACGAGAACGACCTGACCTACGCGAAGATCCGCTACGACGGCGCGTCGCGCCGGGCGCTGCCCGAGGTGCTGCCGACGCTCGCGCCGATCAACCGCGCGATGGTGTGGGCGCAGCTGTTGCAGGGCGTGGTGGACGGCGCGGTGCCCGCGACCGACCACCTGGACCTGGTGACGCGGATGCTCGGCTACGAGACCGAGCTGTCGATCGTGATCGAGGTGCTCGAACAGGCCCGCGTCGACGTGGCCGACCGGCTGCTGGACCCCGACCTGCGACCGGGGCTGCTCAAGGCCGTGGCGGACGCGGCACGCGACCGGCTGTCCCGCACCGCGCCGGAGGACGAGCTCGGCCTGGCGCTGCTGCGCGGCCTGGTGGAGTTCACCTCCGACACCTCGGAGCTGCGCGGCTGGCTGGACGGCGTGCCGCTGCCCGCCGGGCTGGAGCTGGACGCCGACCTGGCGTGGCGCGTGCGGTACCGGCTCGCGGTGCTGGGCGCGTTCACCGAGGCGGAGATCGACGAGGCCTACGCGGCGGACCCGAGCACGCACACCGAGCAGTTCGCGGTGAAGGCGCGGGCGGCGATCCCGACGGTCGAGGCGAAGCAGGCCGCGTGGCGCGCGATCACCACCGACGCCGAGCTGTCGAGCTACCGCCTGTGGTCCACCGCCGAGGGGTTCTGGCAGCCCGAGCAGCGGGAGCTGACCGCGCCGTACGTGGCCCGGTTCTTCACCGAGATCGTGGACGTCGCGCGGCTGCGCGAGGACAAGGTGCTGGACACGCTCGTGCTGTGGCTCTACCCGCGCTACGCCGCCGAACCGGGGACGATCGCGCGGGCCGAGGAGCTGTTCGCGCGCGACGACCTGCCCCTGCCGCTGCGCCGACGCGGCGCGGACCTGACCGACGACCTGCGCCGCGCCGTGCACGCGAGGCACGGGTGAGAGCGGCGGTGGTCGGCGGCGGCGTCGCGGGGGCGGCGCTGGCCTGGCGATTACGGGGCGCCGGTGCGGACGTGACGGTGTACGCGCCCGGTGCGGCCGACGCCTCGGGCGCGTCCGGTGGGCTGGTCCGCGGGTTCGAGGTGGACGCGGGCGCGGCCCGGGACGCCGCCGAGTCGCTGGCGGAGCTGCGGTCCGACGAACGGGTCCGGGACTGGGCGGGCTACCGGGAGACCGGGTCGGTGTACGTGACGGCCGACGACGTCACGCCGTCCGTGGACGCGGTCGAGGCGGTGCTGCCGGGTTCCGCGTCCGTGGTGGACGGCGTCGAGCTGGCGCGGCGCTTCGGGTTCCGGGACCTGCCGGCGGACGCGGCCGGGGTCGTGGAGCGGCACGCCGGGCACTTCTCCCCCGACCGGTTCCGCGGGAACGTGCTGCGGTGGCTGGGCGGGCACGGCGGCGACGTCCGCACCGAGCGGGTTGCCGAAGTCCTGCCGGGGCCCGCGGTGCGGACTTCCGCCGGCGTGACGGCGTTCGACGCGGTGGTCGTCGCGGCGGGCGCGTGGACGCCGCGGCTGGTCGGCGGCGAGCCGTTGCGGGCCAAGCAGATCCAGTACGGCCTCTACCGGCTGCCGATACCGTGCGTGGCGTCGTTCGTGGACGACCGGACCGGGCTGTACGGGCGGCCGGACCGCGACGGCGCGTTCCTGCTCGGCCTGGGGTGCGACCGCTGGGACGTCGACCCCGACGGGGTGACGCCCGACCACGACCTGGCCGCGCGGGTGCTCGACACGGCCCGCCGCCGGTTCGGCGTCGCGGACGGCGAGGTCGTGGCCGACCGGGTGGTGGCGTCGTTCGACTGCTACCGCTCACCGGGCGGGCTGCGCCTGGTGGACGTCGGCGACGGGGTGTCCACGTTCACCGGCGGCAGCGGCGGCGCGGCGAAGACCGTGCTGGCGGCGAGCCGGCGGGCGGCGGCGGAGCTGGTGGCGTCGTGATCCTCGGCATCGACCACGTCGGCCTGCTCACCGCGGACCCCGAGGGGGTGGGCGCGCTGCTCGCCGTGCTCGGTCTGTCCAAAGTGGACGGCGGGGCCGCGGACGACTACGGCGTCTCGTGCGACTTCTGGCAGGTGGGCGCGGATCCCGCGGCGCCGGCCGTGGAGGTGGTCGCGCCGACCCGGGAGGACTCGGCGGTGGCGGGACGGCTCGCGCGCGGACCGGGGCTCTACCACGTCGCGTTCGAAGTGGACGACCTGCGAGCCGAAGCGTCCCGCTTGCGCGCCAACGGTTTCGCGCTCGTGGACGCGGAGCCGTGCCGCGGCGCGCGGGACGGGATGGCGGTGCAGTACCTGTACGCGCCCAAGCCCGCCGGCGTGCTCGTGGAGCTGGTCCACTACGCCACCGCGCGCCGGGGCCTATCGCGGCCATCGGGAATCCCGATCGGCGCACCACCGGAAACCGGTCACTGAACATTGCTTCCGCCGCACTGGCGGTAAATAATTAACCACAGACGGTTGAGTAGCTGGCCAAGCAATCCGGCCGACTGGGCTCGTCGAATCCAGGGTTGCGTTTCATCGCACCATCTACGCACGTCAGCGCGTCGCGGCCGTCAGGGGTGACGTCTTCGACGCACATCTTCCCGCTTTCCCGACAATTATCGCCAGGCCCGGGACGAATGTCCGGGGCGGACCTTCAACGTGCCGAAAAGCAGTCACAGGACAGGAGTGCTCCATGGCCAGCCAGCTCGTGGATTTCGGAGTCGCGGGCTTCGGGTACGCCACCGGCGAGGACCAGGACGTCGCGCAGACGGCCGGTGACTACGTGGGCGACCCCGAACGCGTCGTCCGGTGGGGCTACCACACGTTCCACCGCGCACCCGACGGCATGACCGCGACCGACCTGGCGACGCTCGCCGGGCAGGACGCGCTGGACCGCCTCGGCCTCGGGCCCAACGACGTCGACCTCGTCGTGGTGGCCGCCTCCGAGGTGCCCGACTACCACCACTGGGACACCTCCGCCGCCGTCGCGCGCCGGCTCAAGGTCGAGGGCACGACGCAGACGCTGCTGCTCACCGAGGGCTGCGCGTGCGGCGTCACGGGCCTCGGCTACGTCGCCGGTCTGCTCGCGCTCCAGCCCGAGCTGCAGACGGTGCTGTTCATCGCCGTCAACCGGGTCAGCGAGTTCCACCGCAACCGGATGAACGTCAACAACGCCGTGCACAGCGACGGCGCGGTGGCCGCCGTGCTCAAGCGCGGCCACGAGAACGTGAAGTGGCTGGCCACCGACCAGTTCGTGGACCCCGACCTGTCGGACTTCTTCCGCACGGAGGTCGGCGGCGCGGCGAACCCGCTCCCGTTCGACGGCTGGACCGCCAAGGACGCGCCTCCCGGGCACGCCCGCATCCAAGCGCACTTCGACAAGGACCCGGCGAAGCTGCGCGAGTTCGTCGCCACGCTGAACCAGCGCATCACCGACACCGTGGACAACGCGCTGCGCCGCGCCGGGCTGACCCGGGACGACCTCAAGCACGTCATCTACATCAACGACTCCACCGACACGATCGAGGAGGTCGCGGAGCCGTTCGGCGTCACGGTCGAGCACACCAACGCCGAGCTGTCGCTGGGCCACGGCCACATGGGCGCGGCGGACCAGCTGTTCTGCCTCGGCGAGCACATCGAGCGCGGCGACGTGAAGCCCGGCGACGTCGTGGCGCTGTGCGGGATCTCGATCGGCATGCGCTGGTACTGCACGTTGGTGCGGATCTGATGGGCGACCGGCCGGAGCTGGTGGAGTCGTTGCGCGCGGCCGTGGCCGAGGGTCGCGCGCCGTCACCCGCGGACCTCACGCGGCTGGCGAGCGTGTCCGACCCGCTCGTGCTGCGCAAGGCGGGCAAGCTGTTGGCACGCCTGGAGGACGCCGAGGGCCTGCGGCCGCTGCGCGTGGCCGTGCTGGCGACGTGCACGATCGGCTCGTACGAGCAGATCCTCCGGGCGAGCCTGGTGTCGGCCGGCGTCCTGCCGGACCTGGCGCCCGGCCCGTACGGGCTGTTCGAGCTGACGCTGGCCACCGACCCGTTCGACGGCGTCGAGTTGATCACGCTGCTGCTGGACGAGACCTGCTTCCTGCCCGACGACTGGGCCGCGACGGACGTCGACGGCCTGGCCGGGCACCTCGAAGCCCGGCTGGCGGACCTGCGGGGCCTGGTGCTCTCGGCGGTGGAGCGCTCGACCGCAACCGTGCTGCTGCACACCGTGCCGCTGCCCGCCCAGGTGCGCGACTCGGTGATCAGCTGGCGGGCGCGCGCCGCGCTGTCCAAGGCGTGGGCGAAGCTCAACGAGGGCCTGCTGGACCTCGCCGCGCAGCACCGCCAGGTGGCCGTGACCGACCTGGTGTCGGTGCTCGCGGACTCGCCGTTCCCGGCGCGCGACGACCGGCTGCACCGCTACGGCGACCTGCCCTACACCGACGGCGCGCTGTACCTGCTGGCGCGCGAGGTCCGGCGGTTCGCCCAGGCGCGGGCCGGCCTGTCCCGCAAGGTGCTGGCGCTGGACCTGGACAACACGCTGTGGGGCGGCGTGCTCGGCGAGGTCGGCGCGGAGGGCGTGCAGCTGGGCGGGCTGTACCCGGGCAACGCCTACCGCGAGGTGCAGCGCACCGCGAGCAGGCTGCGCGACCAGGGCGTGGTGCTGGTGCTGGCCAGCAAGAACGACGCCGACCTGGTGGACGAGGCGCTGACCGCCCACCCGGAGGTGCTGCTGCGGCCGGAGGCGTTCTCCGCCAAGGCGGTCAACTGGTCGCCGAAGGCGGGCAACCTGCGCGAGGCCGCCTCCGCCCTCGGCCTGGGCATCGGGTCGTTCGTGTTCCTGGACGACTCGCCGTTCGAGCGCGGTCACGTCGAGGAGGAGCTGCCCGAGGTCGTGGTGCTGGCCGCCGACGGCGACCCCGCGCACATCGTCCGGACGCTGCTGGCGCAGGGGTGGTTCGACGTCGCGGAGCTGACCGAGACCGACCTGGCCCGGCCGGAGCTGTACCGCAGCCGGACGCTGCGCAACGACTTCGCCGGCGGCTTCGGCTCCTCCGAGGACTACCTGCACGCGCTGGGCGTGCGGCTGGTCGTCGCGGAGGCGGACGGCTTCGCCGTGGCGCGCGTGGCGCAGCTGGCCGCCCGCACCAACCAGTTCAACCTGACCGGCCTGCGGTTCGACGAGGCCGAGACCGGTCGGCGCATCGCCGACCCGGACCACCTGGTCGTCACGTTCGCCGTGGCCGACCGGTTCGGCGACGAGGGCGTCATCGGCGCGGCGTGGGTCGACCGCTCCGCCGCCGAGTGGCACGTGGACAACCTGGTGCTCAGCTGCCGGGTGCTGGGGCGGGGCGTGGACCTGGCGATCGCCGCGTGGCTCGCCCGCCGGGCGCACGCCGCCGGCGCCACCGCGCTGCGCGGCCGGTACGTGCCGTCGAAGAAGAACGGCCTGGCCAAGGGCTTCTGGACCGACGCCGGGTTCGCCGACGAGGGTGACGGCGCGTACGCGCTGGCCCTGGACACCGGGCTGCCCGACGTGCCCGCGTGGATCAACCTGCTGGAAGGGAACGAGGTGGCCCGATGACCGACACCCCGACGACCGACACCACGGTGGAGCAGTCCGTGCTGGAGATCCTGGCCGGCGCGCTCGACGTGAGCGTCGACGTGCTGCGGGGCGATCCGGTGCTGGCCCGGCACGAGTGGGACAGCATCAGCTCGCTGGACGCCTTGGCCCAGCTGGAGAACCGGTTGGACGTGACGCTGGACCTGCGCGCGTTCCACGCCGCCCGGACCGTCGAGGACGTCGTGGCGCTGGTGCGCCCCGCTCCCTGACCCCGCCCTCCCGACGCCGGGGCCGCACGACGTACCCGGCGACGCGGACCGGGCCGCGCACCCGCGCCCGGTCCGCACGTCCCGCACTCCGGCACCGCCGCCGCGGCGCCACCCGACAAGGCTTGGAGACTGTGTTGGACCACCAGGATGTAGAACTGCTCGCGATCGGAGCGGGCCCGGCGAACCTGGCCCTCGCCGTCGCGCTGGAGGAGCTGTCCCCCGACCTCGCCGCACGCGCGCTCGTCGTGGAGCAGCACGACGACATCGTGTGGCAGCGCGGGATGCTGCTGCCCTGGTCGCGCAGCCAGGTGTCCTTCCTCAAGGACCTGGTGACGCTGCGGAACCCGACCAGCCCGTACTCGTTCGTCAACTACCTGCACTCGACGGGCCGCCTCGACGAGTTCATCAACCTCGGCACCTTCACGCCCTACCGCCTGGAGATCTCGGGCTACCTGGCGTGGGTGGCGCGGTCGTTGACGAAGGTCCGGCTCCAGCACGGACGGCGCGCGGTCGCCGTCGAGCCGCAGCACGGCGAGACCGGTTCGGTCGACCGGTGGCTGGTGCGGTTCGCCGACGGCAGCACGGTGTCGTGCGCGACGCTGGTCATCGGCGTCGGCCGCGACCCGCACCTGCCGACGGAGTTCGCGGCGCTGCCCAGGGAACGCGTGGTGCACAGCACCGAGTTCGTGACCCGGATCGGCGCGCTCGACCCGCAGGGCGAGCACCGCATCGTCGTGATCGGCGGTGCGCAGAGCGCGGCGGAGATGCTGTGGTCGGCGCACGAGACCTTCCCGCGCGCCAAGGTGACGATGGTGATGCGCTCGATCGGCCTCAACGGCTACGAGAGCAGCAAGTTCACCAACGAGCTGTTCTACCCGTCGTTCGTGGACAAGTTCAACGAGGCGCAGCCCGACGCGCGGACGCAGCTGCTGCGCGAGATGCACCGCACCAACTACGCGGGCCTCTCGCCGGCCATGCTGGACAACCTCTACCACACGATGTACCTGGAGAAGCTGACCGGCACCCAGCGGCTGTCGATGGTGACGATGGCCGAGGTCGTCGACTCCGCGCTGGTGGACGACGAGGTCGTGCTGACGCTGCTGGACCGCCGCACGGGTGAGCACAGCGAGCTGCGCTGCGACCGGGTGATGCTCGGCACCGGCTTCGACAAGCGGATGCCGACCCTGGTGCGCTCGATGGCCGCCGAGGTCGGCCAGGAGGACTTCACCGTCACCCGCAACTACCGCCTCCAGCTGCCCGAGGCCGTGTCCGCCCGGGTGTACCTGCAGGGCGTGAACGAGGCCACGCACGGCATCGCGGACTCGTTGATCAGCGTCCTGGCGATCCGGGCCGCGGAGATCGTCGCCGACCTCGCCGACACCGGCGAGGACACCGTGCCCGTGGTGCCGCAGCGCGTCACCGAGCTGTTCGCCGAAGCACCCCAACCCGCCTGACCCGAGAGGAGCCGTCACCATGATGGAAATCCGCCCCCTGGACCGGGACAACCTGAAACTCGACAACGGCCTGGTCGCCCAGCGCCTGATGCCGTGGGACCTGGTCAACGCGCCGTTCGAGGGCTCCTGGTGCGTCGTGCGCCCCGGCGCCGAGTCGGGCGCCCACGGCCACCACGAGTACGAGATCTGGGTCGCCATGACCGGCGAGGCCGAGATCATCACGCAAGCGGGCGCCACGCCGTTCAAGGCCGGTGACGTCGTGCACTTCACGCCGCACGAGAAGCACCAGGTCGTCAACAAGGGCGCGGAGGACTTCCAGTTCTACGCGATCTGGTGGGACGCCGAGCTGGCCGGGAAGTTCGCCGCCCGCCACGAGGGAGCCGCCTCGTGACGACCCGTTCCCGACCGGCGATCGTCGTCGCCGCGACGCCCACGTCGAACGGCGACCTGCACGTCGGTCACATGTCGGGCCCGTACCTGGGCGGCGACGTGTACGCGCGCTACCTGCGCGCCACCGGTCGACAGGTGCTCTACACGACGTGCACCGACGACAGCCAGAGCTACGTGGTGTCCACCGCGCACCGCCGCGGCCTGGCGCCCGACGAGCTGGTGCGCACGTCGATGGCGAAGATCGAGCGGTCGCTGGACGCGATGGGCACGCTGATGCCCGGCCTGCCGCCGATCGACGACCGGTACCGCGCCACGGTGCTGGACTTCCTCAAGGAGCTGCACGCCGCCGGCCGGTTCCACCTCCGCAAGGTGCAGCTGCCCTACGCGCGCAACGCGGGCGCGTTCCTCTACGACGGCCTCGTCACCGGCACCTGTCCGTCGTGCCTGGCCGGCAGCTGCGGCGGCGCGTGCGAGAACTGCGGCCACCCGAACAACTTCGACGAGCTGCTCGACCCGAAGTACACCATCGACCCGAGCGACACCGTGGTGTACCGGGAGTGCGAGATCCTCGTGCTGCCGATGGAGGACTACCGCGAGCGGCTCACGTCCTACTACGCGGCGCGCACGCCCCGCTGGCGGCCGCACGCCCGGCAGCTGATCGGCGAGCTGCTGTCCAAGCCGCTGCCGGACATCCCGGTGACGATCCCCGGCACGTGGGGCATCGCCGCGCCGTTCCCGGAGACACCGGGCCAGATCGTCTACCCGTGGGTCGAGGCGATGCCCGCCTCGATGTACGCCACGTGGTGGACGGCGACGCAGCTGGGCCGTCCCACCGCGGGGGTCGACGAGCTCTGGCGCGCGGGCCACGACGCGGAGCTCGTGTACTTCCACGGCTTCGACAACGTCTACCACTGGGGCCTGGTCGACCTGGTGATGCTGCTCGCGCACGGCGACAAGTACACGACGCCGGAGTCCAACGTCTGCAACGAGTTCTACGACCTGGACGGCGAGAAGTTCTCCACCAGCCGCAACCACCTGATCTGGAGCGCGGACCTGCTGGCGGAGGTGCCGCGCGACCTGGTGCGGTTCTACCTGGCGCTGACCGGTCCGGAGTTCCAGCGGGCGAACTTCACCCGCGACGCGCTGCACTCGACGACCACGCGCCGGCTGATCACGCCGTGGAACGAGCTGGCCGAGGCCATCGCGCTGGCCATGGTGGGCGTGGACGGCACCCGTCCGCTGCCCACCACCGAGGCCGGGCGCTGGCGCGCGGCGACCGTGCTCAAGCGGTTCCGGCTGTGCTACGACCTGCCCGGGTTCAGCATGGGCCGCGCCGCGGAGACGATCGTGACGCAGCTCGGGCGGCTGCGGTCGCTGGCCGACGCGGTGGACCACCGCCGCAACGGCAAGGCGCCGACGCAGCCCGGCGACCTGCTGCTGGAAGCGCGCACGCTGCTCGCGTGCGCCGCGCCGATCCTGGTCGACGTGGCGGCCGACGTGTCCGCGCAGGGCGTCGACCTGGCCATCAGCGACGACATGCCGGCCGAGATCCGGCCGTTCCGGTTCCCGTCGCTGCCCGGCACGCACGCGCGGGCCGAGCAGCACGCGGCCCTCGACGGCGTGAGCTAGTGCCGTGACCGGCGACCTTCGCCGCGCCTTCAGGGCGCTCGGCGGGGCGCCTCACGGCACCGGCCCCACACCCACAGCCAACCAGGATGAGGAACGCGGGGCCGGCACCGCGATCCACCCGTCCGACCGTCGGAATCCGGGGCGAAGGCCGCCGGCCGCGGCACTAGGAGGCGACCCACCGTGAAGCTGCTGACCATCGAGACCCGCCAGTACCTCGAGTACTACCACTCGCGCTACCGGCAGGTGCAGGACCTGGGCGTGGACCTGTACGTGCTCAACGGCGAGGGCACCGAGGACTTCTGGCCCGCCGACCGCTACCGCCTGGTGGGGTCGAAGAACATCGACGAGATGATCGCCACCGCCAAGCAGTGGCACGCCACCGAGTCGTTCGACGGCGTGATCACGTTCTCCGAGGCGGCCGTGGTGGCGGTCGCGGCGATCGCCGAGGCCCTCGGGCTGCCCGGCATCGGCGTCGAGGCGGCGCTGAACAGCCGCAACAAGTACCTGATGCGGCAGGCGCACGAGAAGGCCGGCGCGCCGATCCCCGGCTTCCGGTTCGTCACCTCGCTGGCCGAGGCGAAGGCGGCGGCGGACGAGTTCGGCTACCCCGTGATCGTCAAGCCGACGCTGGGCGCGGGCAGCCACTTCGTGTTCCGCTGCGACGACGACGCCGAGCTGACCGAGCACTACGAGCAGGCCGCGCAGGGCATCCAGGACCTCTTCTGGGCCAACTCCGAGGCGGACGGGATCGACCTGGGCCCCAACGGGCTGCTCGTCGAGTCCTTCCTGGACGGCAAGGAGTACCTGATGGAGGCCGTCGCGTGGGACGGCGAGGTGTACCTCGGGTCGGTGGTGGACCGCATCACCGCCGAGGGCGGCACGTTCGACGACGACGTGCACCACGCGCCGACGTCGATGAGCCCGGACGACCTGAAGGCCGTGCACGAGGTCGTCACCGCGGGCGCGCTGGCGCAGGGCCTCACCAACAGCGTGATGCACGCCGAGGTCCGCTTCCACCAGGGCAAGCCGTACCTGCTGGAGATCGCGGCCCGGGTCGGCGGCGGCGGGCTGGACATGATCGCCCGCATCACCGCCGAGCACGACCCGATCGCGGCCGTCGTGGACATCGGCGCGGGACGGCGGCCGAACGTCCGCCACTTCCGGCCCACCGGCACGCACATCGCCGCGATGTGCCTGATCTCCGACGCCGGGGTGGTGCGGGAGGTGCGCGTGCCCGAAGAGGTGTCCACTTCGGACCGCGTGTTCCTGCTCAAGATCACCGCACGACCCGGCGACGTGGTCAAGCGCCCGCCGGACGGCAACACGATCATCGGCTTCCTCGGTGCCACCGGCACGTCCGAGGCCGACGCCTTCGCCCTGATGAACGACTACGCAGCCAAGATCGAGGTCGATTTCCAGTAGCGCCACACCGCAGGCGTCGCCGGCCCTCCGCGTCACATGTGGCGGACCGGTGGCGCCACCGGCCAGAGAGGACTCCACCGCCGTGTCCGAGCCCGAGCAACGCACCGCGCGCCGCCGCAGGTACCTGATGTGCCCGCCGGAGCACTTCGACGTCTCCTACTCCATCAACCCGTGGATGAACCCCGAGAAGCCGACCGACGCGTCCATCGCCCTGCTCCAGTGGAGCCGGCTGCGGTCGCTGTACCTCGACCTCGGCCACGACGTCGAGCTGATCGAGCCCGAGCCCGGGCTGCCGGACATGGTGTTCGCCGCGAACGGCGCGACCGTGGTGGACGGCCGGGTCCTGTCGGCGCGGTTCCGGTTCCGCCAGCGCGAGGCGGAGGGCCCGGCGTACCTGGAGTGGTTCCGCGAGCACGGCTTCCGCACGCACGAGGCGTTCTGGGTGAACGAGGGCGAGGGCGACTACCTGCTGGTGGGCGACCGGATCCTGGCCGGCACGGGCTTTCGCACCGACCAGCGCTCGCACGTGGAGGCGGCCCGGTTCTTCCGGCGCGAGGTCGTCACGCTCGACCTGGTCGACCCGCGGTTCTACCACCTGGACACCGCGCTGGCGGTGCTGGACGACGACCTGATCATGTACTACCCCGAGGCGTTCTCGACGTGGAGCAGGGGCGTGCTGCGCTCCCTGTACCCGAACGCCGTGATCGCCGGCGACCACGACGCCGAGGTGTTCGGCCTCAACGCCGTCAGCGACGGCAAGCACGTCCTGCTGGCGCAGGAGGCCACGCACCTGGCCGACCAGCTCGCCGACCGGGGCTTCACGCCCATTGGTGTCGACCTGTCCGAACTTCTCAAATCCGGCGGCAGCGCGAAGTGCTGCACGCTCGAACTGCGTGGGGAGCCAGCTCGATGATCAACTACGACGGCAAGAGGTTCCACCCGGTCACCGGTGGCGGTCCCGAGGAGAGCCGGGTCGCCGTGTACCACCAGGACGGCGACCTGCTCTGGGGCGAGTTCCTCGGCGGCAAGGCCCGCCGCGGCGCGCTGACCGGCACCGCGAAGCCCGACGGGGCGCTGGACTTCGCCTACTGCATGGTGCTCGACGACGGCCAGGTCATCTCCGGGCACTGCCGCAGCACGCCGAAGGTGCTCGACGACGGTCGCATCCGCCTCGACGAGGTGTGGGAGCGCTTCGGCGAGCACGCCGCGTCCGGCGTCTCGACCATCGAGGAAATCCCCGCCCAGACCGCGAACTGACCCGAGAGGCCGACGAGCAGCCATGACTTCCGCGAGCACCATCACCGCCCGCCCGGAGGGCACGCCGCGCAAGGGCGGCGTCGTGACGTGGGCGTGCGCGCCGGGCTTCCCGCCCGCCGTGATCTTCCCGTTCACGCCGGCCGAGCGCATGGGCACCCGCAACATCCTGGAGTTCCAGGCGCTGATGTACCGGACGCTGTACTACTTCGGCAGCGACGGCACCCCGAACGTGGACTACGCGCAGAGCATCGGCGAGGAGCCGGTGTGGAGCGAGGACGGCCTGACCGTGCGGGTCAAGGTCAAGCCGTGGAAGTGGTCCAACGGCGAGACGCTGTCCGCCGAGAACGTGCTGTTCTGGGTGAACCTGATGAAGGTCAAGGGCTCCCGGTACGGCGAGTACGTGCCGGGCTACTTCCCGGACAACCTGACCGACTACGGCAAGGTCGCCGACGACGAGGTGTTCTTCACCTTCGACAAGGCCTACTCCAAGCACTGGGTGCTCTACAACCAGCTCAGCACGATCACGCCGCTGCCCAAGGCGTGGGACCGCACCGAGGCGGGCCCGGCGAACGCCTCCGGCGACCTCGCCGACGTCGAGGCGGTCTACGAGTACCTGATGGCGCAGCAGGGCAACATCGTCGACGAGGGCAACGCCCACCGCACCAAGTGGGCCGACAGCCCCATCTGGAGCATCGTGAGCGGCCCGTGGCGGCTCAAGAGCTACACGCTGGAGGGCGTGGTCACGTTCGTGCCCAACGAGCACTACTCGGGGCCGAACAAGCCCTACCTGGACGAGTTCCGCCAGGTGCCCACGTTCTCCGACGAGGAGCAGTACGAGATGCTGAAGGCGGGCCCGGACGCCGAGAACGGCATCCAGGTCGGCTACCTGCCGCTGAGCTTCGCCACGGAGCCCGCGGTCGACCCGGTGGTCGGCGGGCCGAACCCGTTGACCGAGTACACGATGTTCCCGCAGTCGGCGTTCTGCATCCGGTACATCTCGCTGAACTTCAACAACCCCACCGTGGTCGGCAAGATGTTCGCCCAGACCTACCTGCGCCAGGCGTTGCAGACCTGCCTGGACCAGGACACCGCGGTGCGCGACATCTACCAGGGCTACGCGTACCGGCAGAACGGCCCGGTGCCGATGTACCCGAAGACCGACTACGTCTCGCCGCGCCAGCGCGAGGGCGCGTGGCCGCTGCCGTTCTCCCCCGGGAAGGCCAAGGCGCTGCTGGAGGCGAACGGCTGGGACACCAGCGTCACGCCCGCGGTGTGCGTGCGGCCGGGCACGGGTCCGGGCGAGGCGGGCGCGGGGATCCCCGCGGGCACGAAGCTGTCGATCCTGCTGCGCTACGTGGAGGGCCGCCCGGCCCTGACCCGGGTGATGGAGAACTTCCGCGACGCCGCCGCCGAGGCGGGCATCGAGCTGCGGCTCGAGGAGGTGTACGGGTCGATCCTCGTGGCCGAGGACGCGCCGTGCGAGCCGACCGCCACGACGCCGTGCACGTGGGAGATGTGCTGCTGGAACGGCGGCTGGGCCTACCACCACCCGACCGGCGAGATCCTGTTCTCCACCAAGGCGGGCGGCAACTTCGGCTTCTACACCGACCCGAAGGCCGACGCGCTGATCGAGCGCACCGTCACCAGCGACGACCTGGACGTGCTCTACGAGTACCAGGACTACATCGCCAACGAGGTGCCGGTGATCTTCACGCCGAACTTCCCCATCCGGCTGTTCGAGGTCGCCAACACCCTCGGCGGCTTCGGGCCGATCAACCCGTACGGGATGATCAACCCGGAGAACTGGTACTACCGCGACTGATCCCCGAGGCACGGGGTCCGCACCGGGCCCCGTGCCTCTTCTCCACCGCTCAACAGGGGGTCCCGCCCGTGGTCCTGTCCGCCGCGCCGCCGAGCACGCTCGGCGCGCATCCGCTGCTCATGTTCCTGCTCCAGGTCGCCGTGCTGCTGGGCGCGGCGATCTTGCTCGGGCGGCTCGCCGTCCGGTTCGGCATGCCCGCCGTCGTCGGCGAACTGGCCTCCGGCGTCGTACTCGGGCCGTCGCTGCTGGGCGCGTTCGCCCCGGTGTTCGACGTGCCGGCCCAGCTGCACCTGCTCGACGCCGTCGGCCAGTTCGGCGTGCTGCTGCTGGTGGGGTTCACCGGCATGCACCTCGACCTCGGCCTGGCGCGCCGACAGCGCCGGGCCGCCACCTGGGTCGGCGCGGGCGGCCTGCTCATACCGCTGGGGCTCGGCGTCGGCGCCGGGTTCCTGCTGCCCGCCGCCATGCTCGGCCCGGCGGCGGACCGGCCGGTCTTCGCGCTGTTCCTCGGGGTGGCGGTGTGCGTGAGCGCCATCCCGGTGATCGCCAAGGTGCTGCTGGAGATGAACCTGCTGCACCGCGACATCGGGCAGCTCACCGTCACGGCCGCCGCCGTGGACGACGTGGTCGGCTGGTCGCTGCTGGCCGTGGTGTCCGGGATGGCCGCCTCCGGGCTGACCGCCGGGCACGTGGCGTGGTCGCTGGGCGCGCTGGCGCTGGTGCTCGTGCTGGCCCTGGCGGTGGTGCGGCCGGTGGCGCGCGGCTCGCTGCGGCTCGCCGAGCGCTCCGGCGACCCGGGGGTGACCGTGGCCGTGGTCGTGCTGCTGGTGATAGCGTCCGCCGCCGGCACGCACGCCTTGGACTTGGAGCCGGTGCTGGGGGCGTTCGTGTGCGGCCTGGTCATCTCGTCGGTCGGCGGTGTCGCCCGTGAGCCGCTGGCGGTGCTGCGCACGTTCGTGATGGGCGTCCTGGCGCCGCTGTTCTTCGCGACGGCGGGGCTGCGGATGGATCTCACGGCCCTGCGCCACCCCGCCGTGCTCGGCACGGCGCTGGCCGTGCTGCTGCTGGCCGTGGTCGGCAAGTTCACCGGCGCCTACGCGGGCGCGCGGCTGGCCGGGCTCGGCCACTGGGAAGGTCTCGCGCTCGGCGCGGGGCTCAACGCGCGCGGTGTCATCGGCGTGATCGTGGCGCTGGTCGGCCTGCGGCTGGAGGTGCTGTCGACCGAGGCTTACACGGTCGTGGTGCTGGTGTCGGTCGTGACGTCGCTGATGGCGCCGCCGACGTTGCGGTACGCGGCACGGCGGATCGCCGTGACCGACGAGGAACGCCGGCGCGAGAAGGCGTTCGGCGGTGTGCACGTCCTATCGAAAGTGGAGCCCCGTTGACGTCCTCCCCTCCCTGAAGGGAGGGGTTTCCCCGTCGGGCTCACGCCCGACGGTTCCTGTTTCCGTTCCCCGAGGGGAGGTTGCGCCGGATGCCTCGTCGACTAGCGTCGGGTCGGTCTGACTCCGGCTCCACAGGCAGTGGCCGCCCGTCCGGCGGCCAGGATGTTGCGCGACGCGTTGACGTCGCGGTCGTGCGTGGTGCCACAGCCGGGGCAGGTCCAGGCCCGGACGTTCAGCGTCAACCGGTCCAGGAGGTGCCCGCAGTGCGAGCAGGTCTTCGTGCTGGGGAACCAGCGGTCGACCACGACCAGCTCGCGGCCGTACCACTCCGCCTTGTACTCCAGCATCTCCCGGAACGTGGTCCAGGCCGCGTCGGAGATGGCGCGGGCCAGCTTCCGGTTGCGGACCATGTTGCGGACGGCCAGATCCTCGATCACGACCACTTGGTTCTCGCGGACGAGTCGGGTCGACAGCTTGTGCAGCAGGTCCCGACGGCGGTCGCCGATGCGGGCGTGGACCCGTGCGACCCGCAGCCGGGCCTTGGCCTGGTTGTTGCTGCCCTTCTCCTTGCGCGCCAGCACCCGCTGGGCGCGGGCCAGGCGGTCCCGGTCACGGCGCTCGTGCCGGGGGTTGGCGATCTTCTCCCCGGTCGAGAGGGTCAACAGGCTCGTGAGCCCGGCGTCGATTCCGACCCACTCCCGCGCGGGCGGCAGGTGCTCGATCGTGGTCTCCACCAGGATCGACACGTGCCAGCGGCCGGACGGGTCCAGCGACACCGTCACCGTGGACGGCTCCGCTCCCTCCGGCAGGGGCCGCGACCACACGATGGCCAACGGCTCTGCCATCTTCGCCAGCGTGAGCCGGCCGTCGCGCCACCGGAATGCGGACTTCGTGTACTCGGCGGACGCTCGGCCGCGCTTGCGGGACTTGAACCGCGGGTAGCGGGACCGCTTGTCAAAGAACGCGGCGAACGCAGACTGGAGGTGCCGCAGGCCCTGCTGCAACGGGACCGAGGAGACCTCGTTGAGGAACGCCAGCTCGTCGGTCTGCTTCCACTCCGTGAGCAGCGCGGAGGTCTGCGCGTAGTTCACGCGCCGCTGTTCGGTGTACCAGGCGGAGTTCCGGGCCTCCAACGCCCGGTTGTAGACCAGGCGGACACACCCGAACGTCCGACGCAGCTCCGTCTCCTGAGCAGGGGTGGGCGCGAAGCGGTACCGGTACGCCCGCTTCACCACCGACCGCCTCACGCCTCACATACTACCACCTGAATAGGTAAAGCCCTCGACGCCCGTCGTGACCGGGGCATCGATTCCTTCCCCGCCTGAAGGCGGGGGTTCCCACCGACAGGAGCACAGATGAGCAAGACCGACCAGCGGCCCCTCCTGCTCGTGGTCGCGACCGGCATGCGGTTGTACCGCGAGTACCTGCTGCGCTCGATCAGCGCGGAGTACCGGGTGCACCTGTTCCTGACCGCCGAACCCGACTGGGAGAAGGAGTACGTGTCCGGCTGGACCGTGCTGCCCTCCACCACCGACGGGCCGGCCATGGCGGCGGCAGCGGCGGAGATCCACGCCGGGACGCCGTTCTCCGGTGTGCTGTGCTGGGACGAGGTGCGCATCCACGCCACCGCGTTCGTCGCGCGCGCCTTAGGGCTGCGCAACGGCGACCCGGACGTGATCTGGCGCCTGCGCGACAAGGGCGGCACGCGCGCGGCGCTGAAGGCGTCGGGCGTGCCGCAGCCCCGGTCGATCCCGGTCAAGACCGTGGACGAGGCGGTGGCGGCGGCGGCCGAGGTCGGGTACCCGGCGATCCTCAAGCCGCGCGGCCTCGGCGCGAGCCTGGGCGTGATCAAGGTCCACGACGAGGACGAGGTGCGCGCGAACTTCGCGTTCACCGAGGCGGCGCGCGGGCCGGAGCCGGTGGTGTTCGACACCGACCAGCCGATCCTGGTCGAGGAGTTCGTGTCGGGCGAGGAGATCAGCGTCGACTCGGTGGTGCGCGACGGTGTCGTCACGCCGCTGTTCGTCGGCCGCAAGGTCGTCGGCTACCACCCGTACGCCGAGGAGGTCGGCCACTTCGTGGACGCCTCCGACCCGCTGCTGACCGACGACGTGCTGCTCGACGTGGCCCAGCGGACGCACAAGGCGCTGGGCTTCACCGACGGCATCACGCACGCCGAGTACATGCTGACCGCCGAAGGTCCCAAGGTCATCGAGGTCAACGGCCGCCTCGGCGGAGACATGATCCCCTACCTCGGCCTGCTCGCCACGGGCGTCGACCCGGGTCTGGTCGCGGCGGGCGCGGCCACCGGCGGCGCGGTGGACGTCGAGCACGCGCACGACCGCGTGGCGGGCATCCGGTTCTTCTACGTCGCGGAGGAGGACACCACGCTCGGCTCGCTGGCGTTCGACTCCGCCAAGCTGCCCGAGGGCATCGACCGCGTCGTCACGGTCGCGCAGCCGGGGGCGGTCGTCTCACCGCCGCCCAAGGGCACGGTCTGGGGCCGCATCGCGTTCGCCATCGCCACCGGCGCCTCGCGCGACGAGGTCGCCGCCCGGCTCGACGCGGCCGAAGCCGCGCTGGACGTGACGAGCGCCTGATGACGACCGCGAAGAACACCGACCAGGGCATCTGGCGGACGTTCGTCGAATCGCCCGCGGCCGTGAAGGCCGTGCTGGCCGGCGTGTTCGTGAACAAGGTCGGTGGTTTCCTCAACATCTTCCTGGTGCTGTTCCTGACCGCACGGGGCTTCTCGGCCGGCCAGGCGGCGACGGCGTTGGGCGTCTACGGCGTCGGCAACGTCATCGGCGTCCTGGTCGGCGGCGCGCTGGCCGACCGGCTCGGCGCGCGCAACTCCACCGTGCTCAGCATGGGTGGCGCGGCGGTGCTCACCGCCGCGCTGCTCTATCTGCCGGACTACGCGCTGCTCGTCGGCGCGGTGGCCGTGCTCGGCGCGGTCTCCCAGGTCTACCGGCCCGCGTCGGCCACCCTGCTCTCCGAGCTCACGCCCGACGACCGGCAGGTCATGGTGTTCGCCATGTACCGGTTCGGCCTGAACCTGGGCACCACCGCCGCGCCGCTGATCGGCTTCGGCCTCTACCAGCTCGGCGGTGACGACTACGGCCTGCTGTTCTGGGGCGAGGCCGCGGTCGCGGCGGCGTACGCGCTGGTCGCCTACCGCGTGCTGCCCGCCAGGACCGGGGCGAGGCAGGCGGCGGGCGAGGAGCCCGCGCCCGCGGGCAGCTACGTCGACGTGCTGCGCGACCGGCGCTTCCTGGTGTACCTGGTGGCGACGTTCTTCCACGCGGTGGTCTACGTGCAGTACCTGTCGACGTTGCCGCTGGACGTGCAGGCGTCCGGGGTGCCG
Source organism: Actinosynnema sp. NPDC049800 (assembly GCF_040656635.1). Taxonomy (NCBI): domain Bacteria; kingdom Bacillati; phylum Actinomycetota; class Actinomycetes; order Pseudonocardiales; family Pseudonocardiaceae; genus Actinosynnema; species Actinosynnema sp. NPDC049800. Next base: position 197,862 of record NZ_JBFAMT010000006.1, read on the forward strand.
ATCTTCTGGTACACGCTCGCGGTCGCGGTGAACGGCGGCGCGGTCATCCTGCTCGAACTGGTGGTGACCAAGAAGACGCAGCACATGCGGGCCAACCTGGTCGTCGCGGTCGCGTTCGTGGTGATCGGCGTCGGCTTCGCGCTGTACGCGCTGCCGCTGGGCCCGGCGGTGATCGTGGCGGGCACGCTGGTGTGGACGCTGGGTGAGATCATCGGCGGCCCCATGCTGTTCGCCTACCCCGGCATGGCCGGCCCCGCGCACCTCAAGGGCCGCTACATCGGCAGCTTCCAGTTCGTCTACGGCCTCGGCGCCGCCGCGGGCCCGATCGTCGGCGGGTTCCTGTTCCTCCAGCTGGGCCACGGCGCGTGGCCCGTGCTGGCGGCGGTGGAGCTGGGCGCCGCGGTCGCCGTGTACGCGGCCATCCGCAACCGGGCGGGAGGGCCGGACGGTGGGTGACTTCGACTTCCTCATCGGCCGCTGGTCGATCCACAACCGCAGGCTGCGGCGGCGGCTGGTGGGCAGCGACGACTGGGAGGAGTTCGCCTCCTCCTCGGACGTGCGCCCGATCTTCGGCGGCGCGGGGAACGTGGACGAGATCACGTTCCCCGACGGGACGTCCGGCCTGACCGTGCGGCTGTTCGACCCCGCCACCGGTCGCTGGTCGCTGAACTGGGCGAGCAGCGACTCGGGCGTGTTCTTCCCGCCGCTGTTCGGCTCCTTCGCCGACGGCGTCGGCACCTTCCACGGCGACGAGGTGCAGGACGGCGTCCCCGTCCGCATCCGCTTCCTCTGGCACCGCGTCACCGGCGACTCGGCGCGGTGGGAGCAGGCCATGTCGGCCGACGGCGGGCGGACGTGGGAGACCAACTGGTACATGGACATCACGCGCCGGGCCTGACCCCGTGCGGCAGCCCCCGTCCCGGATCGAGGACGGGGGCTTCACCGCGTGGTCAGGCCGCGACGGGCGCGTCGGCGTCGACGGCGTCCGGGTCGGGTTGCAGCGCCACCAGGACGACGGCGCCGAGGGTGAGCGCGACGCTGGCCAGGATCACCGGCAGGTAGCTGCCCGCGGCGTCGGCCAGGACCGCGCCGAGCTGGCTGCCGACCGCCACGGCGACCATGTGCAGCGCCCACAGCACGCCGATCGCGGTGCCCTTGCGCCCGCGCGGCAGGATCTTCGCGATCCACATCGTGGTGGCGACGACCGTGACGAGGTAGCTGGCGCCGAACAGCGCGCCGAACACCAGCACGGTGAACTCGGCGGCGAAGAACGGCGCGATCATCATCGACGCGGCGCGCAGCGCGTACCCGCCGATCAGCGTGGCCCGGATCAACCCCTTGTCGCACAACCGGCCCGCCACCAGCGAACCGGCGATCTCCAGCCCGCCCAGCAGCACGAACGCCAGCGAGCTGGTCACCGGCGCGACGCCGTGGTCGTGCATGTGCGGGAACAGGTGGACGTCGATGAACGCCATCGTCGTGCCGCAGGCGAAGAACGGCAGGATGAGGCCGCGCACCCGCTTGTCCGCCAACGCCATCCGGATGCCGGCCCAGAAGCCGTGCTCGGCGGGCGCGGACGGCGCGGCGTTGCGGTTCGAGTAGCGCACCAGCAGCAGCGACAGCGGCAGCATCACGACCAGGAACACCACGCCGACGCCCAGCAGGATCTGCTGCCACGACGTGACCGTGCCCAGGAACGTCCACAGCGGCACCAGCACCATGAACCCGACCGCCGCGCCGTTGGTCAGCACCGCGTACAGGAACCCGGCGTTGCGGCCCTGGAACAGCTGGTCGGCCAGCACGCCGAGCGGCACGAACGACAGCATCGTGCAGCCGACCGCGCCGAGGATGCCGTAGGTCGGCACGAAGACCCAGATGTCCGTCGCCAGCGCGCAGACCACGAGCACCACACCGGTGATGCCCGCGCCGATCGCCAGCACCGGCACCGCGCCGATCCGGTCGGCGAGGTGGCCCACTGCAGACGACGCGAGCGCCGTCACCACGGCGAACAGCGTCGTGCCGACCGCGAGCGTGCCGCGGCTGACGTCGAAGTCGTCCGCGATCGGCAGGAACAGCACCTGGACGGTGGACTTCATCGACGAGCCCGCCATGGAGATGACGAAGCTGACGGTGGTCGCGAACACCGCGAAAGCGGTGATGCCGGACGCGACTTTCGGCACGGTGCTCATTGTTCTCCAGATCCGCCCGCGGTAGCCGCCCGCCGGGCCCGTTCATGCTGCCATGCGCGTTGTCCTGCGAAAACACCGCTTCAGCTATCGCCGGTTGAGCCGAACAGCTCAATCCCGGAGGACATTCGACGGGGTATGCGGCGCGCGCCCATAGGAAATCCCGATGCGGACGACCGGCAGCATTCCCGCTGGGCCGCTCGCAGGCATTCGCCTCACCTATCCTGTCGCCGTACGAGGCCGGTCGACGGGGAGGCTCGGGAGATGTCGAGGATCGTCAAGGCAGTCGTCGCCACGGGCAAGGGCGAACCGGTCGGCATCCACGACATCGTCGTCCCCGACCCCGGACCGGGCGAGGTGACGGTCCGCGTCCTGGCCTCCGGTGTCTGCCACACCGACCTGCACTACCGCGACGGCGTGATCGGCGACGCCTACCCGTACCTGCTCGGCCACGAGGCGTCCGGCATCGTCGAGCAGGTCGGCCCCGGCGTGGACGGCGTGGCGCCCGGCGACTTCGTGGTGCTGAACTGGCGCGCGGTCTGCGGTCGCTGCCGCGCGTGCCGCCGCGGCCGGGCCGAGGCCTGCGTGGACGACCACACCGCGTCGACCAGGATGACCCTGACCGACGGCACGCCGCTGCACCCGGCGTTGGGCATCGGCGCGTTCACCGACCTGACGCTGGTGCACGCGGGCCAGTGCACCCCGGTCTCGCCCAAGGCGGACCCGGCCGTCGCCGCCCTCCTGGGCTGCGGCGTCATGTCGGGCCTGGGCGCGGCGATGAACACGGGCGGCGTCACCACCGGCGACACGGTCGCCGTGATCGGCGTGGGCGGTGTCGGCTGCGCGGCCGTCGCGGGCGCCAAGCTGGCCGGCGCCACCACGATCGTCGCGGTGGACATCGACGAGCGGAAGCTGTGCCACGCCCGCGTGCTGGGCGCGACGGACGTGGTCGACGCCCGGCAGACCCCGGACGTGGTGGCCGCCATCCGCGCCCTGACCGACGACCTCGGCGCGGACGTGGTGATCGACGCCGCCGGCACGCCCGAGACGTGGCGGCAGGCGTTCTACGCGAGGGCGCTCGGCGGCACGTTCGTGCTGGTGGCCCGCCCCGACTCCGGGATGCGACTGGAGCTGCCGCTGCTGGACACGTTCCTGCGCAACGGCACCTACCGCACGAGCTGGTACGGCGACTGCCTCCCGTCGCGCGACTTCGCGCCGCTGGTCGACCTGCACCTCCAAGGCCGCCTGCCCCTGGACCACTTCGTCACCGAGCGCATCGGCGTGGCCGAGGTGGAGCAGGCGTTCGCCGCGATGCGGGCGGGTGACGTGCTGCGCAGCGTCGTGGTCTTCGCCTGAGCGCTTGTTTAGGTTAGCCTAACCTGCATGCCTCGGTATTCGACGTTGGAGCAGTTGCAGCTCAAGGTGCTCACCAAGGCCGTCGGCCTGGTCGCGGCGACGCCCAACCAGCGCGAGGTGTTCGACCAGTTCGCCATGACGGTCGCCGCGGTCGCCGACGTCACGCCGCACCTGCGCCGGGTGACGTTCCGGGCGCCGGAGTTCGCCGAGTACCGCGTGACCGGCCCGGACGAGTGCTTCGGCCTGCTGATGCCGCCGGCCGACCGGCCGTTGACCATGCCGAGCGCGGACCGCGTCAACGTCCGCACCGCGATCCGCGCCCTGCCCGCCGAGGACCGGCCGGACCTGCGGTGGTACACGATCCGGGCCCACCGCCCCGAGCGGAACGAGGTCGACGTGGACTTCGTCCTGCACGGCGACGCCGGGCCGGGCACCCGCTGGGCGACCAGCGCCGAGGTGGGCCGGTCCGTCGGCTTCCGCGCGGGCAACTCCGGCTACCGCCCGCCGTCGGGCGGCGCGGTCCTGCTGGCCGCCGACGAGACCGCGCTGCCCGCCCTGTGCGCGATCCTGGAGTCGGGCGTGCCCGCGGACGCGCGGATCTTCGCCGAGGTGCCCGACGAGGGCTACCGGGTGGCCGTCGACGCACCCGTCACCTGGCTCTACCGCGGCGCCGACGCCCCCGGCTCGCACCTGCTCCGCGCCGTGGCCGACCTGCCCTCCCCCGCACCGGACTACGCCTGGGTGTGCGGTGAGTCGACCCTGGCCACCACCGTCCGCCGCCACTTGGTGAAGGAACGCGGCGTCGACCGCCGCTCGGTGATGTTCAGCGGCTACTGGAAGCTCGGCGCCGCCCGGCTGTGACCGCCGACCCGCGCTACCAGCCGCGCCGGGCGGGTCGGTTGCCCGGCCGCTCGTCACGGCTGCGGTAGACGATGTAGGGGCGGGTGAGGTAGCCCAACGGCATCGAGAACACGTGCACCAGGCGGCTGAACGGCCAGAACGCGAACAGCGCCCACGCCACCAGCGCGTGCAGCTGGAACCCCAGCGGCGCGGCGGCCATCAGCTCCGGCTTCGGCCGCAGGTAGAAGATCGACCGGAACCACGGCGACACCGACTCGCGGTAGTCGTGCGGGTGGTCGGTGAGGTTGCCCAGCACCGTCGTGCCGAGACCCAGCACGATGGCGCCGACCAGCAGCACGTACATCACCTTGTCGTTGCGGGTGGTCGCGGAGAACACCGGGCCGACGGTCCGGCGCCGGTAGACCAGGATCGCCGCGCCCACCAGCGTGCAGGCGCCGGCGAGCACGCCGAGCACGACCGCGACCACGTGGTAGGCGGTGTCGCCGATCCCGACCGCCTCGGTCCACGACTTCGGCACGAGCACGCCGCCGACGTGGCCGAGCACGACGACCAGGATGCCGAAGTGGAACAGCGGGCTGCCCAGCCGCAGCAACCGGCTCTCGTAGAGCTGGGAGGAGCGGGTGGTCCAGCCGAACTTGTCGTAGCGGTAGCGCCAGAAGTGGCCCACGACGAACACCGCGATCGACACGTACGGCACGACGACCCACAGCATGATGTCGAGCGTGCTCGGCCCGGTCATCGCGACCCTCCTCGCGGCAGGTGCTCGGGTGGGCCGAACGGGGCCAGGCCGACCTCCTCCTCGGGAGGTCCCTCGGCGATCAGCCGGGCGATCGCGTCGTGCTCGTGCCGTCCCAGCGGGGGCAGGGTCGCCGACACCGACTCCAGGACGTGCGCCCACGGCGAGCCGGCCTCGCGCAGGCCGAGGCGGATGAGCTCCAGCCCGGCCCGGTGCTCGCACAGCAGCCGCAGCCCGGTCGCCGGGTCGCCGGTGGCGGCGAACTCCAGCACCACGGCCAGGTGGTCGGGCAGCTCGCCGTCGTCGAGTTCGAGCCCGGCGGCGCGGTAGGCGTGCTTGAACCGCAGCAGCGCCATGCCGCGCTTGCGCGTGTCGCCGTACGCGAAGTAGGTCAGGTAGGGGCTGAACCGCTTGCGGTGGTCGAACGTCGCCACGTAGTCGGCGGCCAGCTCGATCGGCGGCGTGGCCGCCACGTGGTCCAGGAACGCGTCCAGCGGCGCCGCGAGCGGCGCGGGCAGGGTCCGGGTCGCGGCGCGCAGCAACGGCAGCCGGGCGAACGACGGCTCGTCGGGGTAGCCCAGCGACAACGACTGGACCTGCCACGCGGTGGCGCGCTGCGCGTCGGTGGGCGTCACGGCTTCGGCTCGACCTCGCCGGCCGGGTCTCCCCCGCCGGGCGGCTCACCACGGTCGGGCCGACCTCCCCCGCCGGCCCGACCACCCCCACCCGGCCGGTCGGTCGGCGGGAACAGCCCTTCGGGGCGGCCCTTGCCGTCCCAGTTGAGCAGGTTGACCCGGTTGCCCTTGTCGACCGGCGCGGCGAGGGTGTCGGACGTCTGCCGGTCGCGCAGCATCCGGAAGTTCTCCACCGCGATCGGCGACGTGCCGCCGGAGCCCTCGCCGAACGGGCCGGAGCCGCCCATGCCCGGCCCGCCCTCGTAGTCCAGGCTGCACTCGGTGGCCAGTTCCTCCAGCCCGTGCGCCTGCTCGGCGTGCGCGGGCGGGATGACGTAGCGCTCGTCGTACTTCGCGAGGGCGAGCAGCCGGTACAGGTCGTAGACCTGCTCGCCGGTCATGCCGACCTTCGCCGCGATGGCCTCCTGCGGTTCGCGGCCGAGGTTGATGTCGCGCATGTAGCTGCGCATCGCGGCGAGCCTGCGCAGCACGGCGTCCACCGGCTCGACGTCGCCCGCGGTGAACAGCCGGGCCAGGTACTCGACCGGGATGCGCAGCGCCTCGACGGCGGCGAAGAGGTTGCCGTGGTCCTCGGCGTCGTGGCCGGTGTCGCGCACGACGTCGACCACGGGCGAGAGCGGCGGGATGTACCAGACCATCGGCAGGGTGCGGTACTCCGGGTGCAGCGGCAGCGCGACCTTGAACGTGGTGATCAGCGCGTGGACCGGCGACCGCTGGGCCGCCTCGATCCAGTCGCGCTGGATGCCCGCGCGCTCGGCCTCGCGGACCACGACGGGGTCGTTCGGGTCGAGGAACACCCGTCGTTGCGCCTCGTACAGGTCCTTGTCGTCGGGCGTCGAGGCCGCTTCGAGCACCTTGTCGGCGTCGTAGAGCACCAGCCCGATGTAACGCAGGCGTCCCACGCAGGTCTCCGCGCAGACGGTGGGTATGCCGACCTCGACCCGGGGGAAGCAGAACGTGCACTTCTCGGCCTTGCCGGTGCGGTGGTTGAAGTAGACCTTCTTGTACGGGCAGCCGGACACGCACATCCGCCAACCCCGGCAGCGGTCCTGGTCGACGAGCACGATGCCGTCCTCGGTGCGCTTGTAGATCGCGCCGGACGGGCACGACGCGGCGCACGAGGGGTTGAGGCAGTGCTCGCAGATGCGCGGCAGGTAGAACATGAACGTCCGCTCGAACTCGAACTTCACCTTGTCGGCGATGCCCTTGAGCAGCGGGTCCTGGTCACCGTGGTCGGGCGAGCCGCCGAGGTCGTCGTCCCAGTTCGCCGACCAGGTGATCTTCGTGGGCTCGCCGCTGATCAACGACCGCGGCCGGGCGACCGGGGTGTGCTCCTGCAGCGGCGCGCTGGTCAGCGTGTCGTAGTCGTAGGTCCAGGGCTCGTAGTAGTCGTCGAGGCCGGGCATCTTGGGGTTGCTGAAGATGGTGAGCAGCTTGCGCAGCCGGCCGCCGCCCTTGAGCTTGAGCCGGCCGCGCCTGGTGAGCGCCCAGCCGCCGCGCCAGCGCTCCTGGTCCTCGTAGCGGCGCGGGTAGCCCTGCCCTGGACGGGTCTCGACGTTGTTGAACCAGACGTACTCGACGCCGGAGCGGTTGGTCCAGGCCTGCTTGCAGGTGACCGAGCAGGTGTGGCAGCCGATGCACTTGTCCAGGTTCATCACCATCGCCAACTGGGCCATCACGCGCATCAGTACCGCACCTCCTGGCCGCGACGGCGGATCACGGTCACCTCGTCGCGCTGGTTGCCCGTGGGGCCGAGGTAGTTGAACGCGAACGACAGCTGGGCGTAGCCGCCGATCAGGTGCGAGGGTTTGACCAGCAACCTGGTCAACGAGTTGTGGATGCCGCCGCGCTTGCCGGAGGTCTCCGCGCGCGGCACGTCGATCAGCCGGTCCTGGGCGTGGTGCATGTAGACCGTGCCCTCGGGCATCCGGTGCGACACGACCGCCCGCGCGACCACCACGCCGTTGCGGTTGACCGCCTCGATCCAGTCGTTGTCGGCCACGCCGATCTTCGCCGCGTCCTCTTTGGACATCCAGATGGTCTGCCCGCCGCGCGACAGGCTGAGCATGAACAGGTTGTCCTGGTACTCGGAGTGGATGGACCACTTGGAGTGCGGCGTCAGGTAGCGCACGGTGATGCCCAGCTCGCCCTGGTCGCCGACGCGGGGTTCGCCGAACAGCGCGTGCATGTCCAACGGCGGCCGGAACACCGGCAGCTGCTCGCCCAGCTCGGCCATCCAGTCGTGGTCGAGGTAGAAGTGCTGGCGGCCGGTGAGCGTGTGCCAGGGCTTGAGCCGTTCGACGTTGATCGTGAACGGCGAGTAGCGGCGTCCGCCGGTCTCCGACCCCGACCACTCGGGCGAGGTGATCACCGGCACCGGCGCGGACTGCGTGTCGGCGAAGGTGATCCGCTTGCCCTCGTGCTCGGCGGCGAGGTCGGCCAGCGGCGTCCCGGTGCGGTGTTCGAGCGTGCGGAAGCCCTGGGTGGCGAGGTGGCCGTTCGTGGTGCCGGACAGGGCGAGGATCGCCTCGCACGCGTGCACGTCGCGCACCAGCGACGGTCGGCCGTCGGCGGGGCCGCCTCGGATCGCGCCGTTCTGGCGCCGCAGGTGCTCCACCTCCCGTTCGACCCGGTAGGTGACGCCCTTGGTGGTGGCGCCGAGCGACTCGGCCAGCGGGCCGAGCGCGCCCATCTTGGCCCCGATCGCGGTGTAGTCGCGCTCCACCACCGCGAGCCTCGGCATGGTGACGCCGGGGACCGGCTCGCACTCGCCGGCCTTCCAGTCGCGCACCACGCCGTGCGGGGTGGCGAGCTCGTCGGGGGTGTCGTGCAGCAGCGGGGTGGCCACGACGTCCTCGCGCACGCCCAGGTGCTTCTCCGCCAGCTTGCTGAAGACCTGCGCGATGGCCAGGAACGCGGCCCAGTCCGTGCGGGTCTGCCACGGCGGCGCGATCGCCGGGTTGAACGAGTGCACGAACGGGTGCATGTCGGTGGTGTTGAGGTCGTGCTTCTCGTACCAGGTCGCGGCGGGCAGCACGACGTCGGAGAACAGGGTGGTGCTGGTCATCCGGAAGTCCAGCGACAGCAACAGGTCCAGCTTGCCGACCGGCGCCTCGTCGTGCCAGAGGACGTCCTTCGGCCGGTGCTCCGGCGGGGTCTCCGGCGCGCGCAGCGAGTGGTCGGCGCCCAGCAGGTGCTTGAGGAAGTACTCGTTGCCCTTGCCGGACGAGCCGAGCAGGTTGGCCCGCCAGATGCTCAGCACGCGCGGGAAGTTCCGCGGCGAGTCGGGGTCTTCACAGGCGAAGCGCAGCCGGCCCGCCTTGAGCTCCGCGACGACGTGCTCACCCACCGGCAGCCCGGCGCGCCGTGCGTCGTCGGCGAGGTCGAGGGGGTTGCGGTCGAACGTCGGGTAGGACGGCATCCAGCCCATCCGGGCGGACTGGGCGATCACGTCCGCGGTGGTCTTGCCCGCCAGTTGTCCGCCCGCGGTGGCGGACGCGAGGGTGTCCGCGCCGAACCGGTCGTAGCGGAACTGGTCGGTGTGCAGGTACCAGTACGCGGTCTGGATCATCTGGCGCGGCGGGCGCGACCAGTCCAGGCCGAACGCCAGCTGCGACCAACCGGTGACCGGGCGGCACTTCTCCTGCCCGACGTAGTGCGCCCAGCCGCCGCCGTTGACGCCCTGGCAGCCGGTGAGCGTGGTCAGGGCCAGGAACGCGCGGTAGATCGTGTCCGAGTGGAACCAGTGGTTGGTCCCCGCGCCCATGATGATCATCGACCGGCCGCGGGTCTCCTCGGCGTTGGCGGCGAACTCGCGGGCGATCCGGGCGGCGGCCCGCGCGGGCACACCCGTGATCGTCTCCTGCCACGCGGGCGTGCACGGCTGCTCGGCGTCCTCGTAGCCGCTGGGCCAGACGCCCGGGAGGCCGTCGCGGTGCACGCCGTACTGCGCCAGCAGCAGGTCGAACACCGTGGTGACCAGGTGCCCGCCGACCCGGCGCACCGGCACCCCGCGCCGCAACGCGGACGTCGAGCCGTCCGGGGCGTCGAAGCGCGGCAGCTCCACCACCGCGGAGTCGGCGCCCCCGACCGTCAGCAGCGGGTCGACGTCACCCAGGTCGAGGTTCCACCGGCCCGCGCCCTGCTCGCCGAAGCGGAACCCGAGCGAGCCCGCGGGCACGACGGGGGCGCCGGTGGCGGAGTCGAGCAGCACGGTCTTGAACGCCGCGTTCTCCTGGCCGGCCTGGTCGGGCAGGTCGGCGGCGGTGAGGAACTTCCCGGGCCGGTGCACGGCGCCGTGCTCGTCGAGCCGGACGAGGAACGGCAGGTCGGTGTAGCGCTTGACGTACTCGGTGAAGTACGGCGCCTGGCGCTCGACGAAGAACTCGCGCAGGACCACGTGGCCCATCGCCATGGCCAGCGCGCCGTCCGTGCCGGGCTGGGCCGCCAGCCACTCGTCGGCGAACTTCACGTTGTCGGCGTAGTCCGGCGAGACCGCGACGACCTTCTGCCCCCGGTAGCGGGCCTCGGCCATCCAGTGCGCGTCCGGCGTGCGGGTCACCGGCAGGTTGGAGCCCCACATGATCAGGTAGCCGGCGTCCCACCAGTCACCCGATTCAGGGACGTCGGTCTGGTCGCCGAACACCTGCGGCGAGGCCACCGGCAGGTCCGCGTACCAGTCGTAGAACGACAGCATCGCGCCGCCGAGCAGCGACACGAACCGCGCGCCCGACGCGTGCGACACCATCGACATGGCGGGGATCGGCGAGAAGCCCGCGACGCGGTCCGGCCCGTGGGCCTTGATCGTGTGCACGTGCGCGGCGGCGACCAGCTCGGCCGCCTCGTCCCACGACGCGCGCACCAGGCCGCCCCGGCCCCGTGCCGCCTTGTACCGCCGTGCCCGCTCGGGGTCCTCCACGACGTCGGCCCACGCCAGCACGGGATCGCCGGTGCGCGCCTTGGCCTCCCGGTACAGCTCCAGCAGCACGCCCCGCACGTACGGGTACCGCACGCGGGTCGGCGAGTAGGTGTACCAGGAGAACGCGGCGCCGCGCGGGCAGCCGCGCGGCTCGTACTCCGGGCGGTTCGGGCCGACCGACGGGTAGTCGGTCTGCTGCGCCTCCCAGGTGATGATCCCGTCCTTGACGTAGACCTTCCACGAGCACGAGCCCGTGCAGTTCACCCCATGGGTGGAACGCACCACCTTGTCGTGGCTCCACCGGTCCCGGTAGAACTCGTCCGCCTGCCGCCCGCCGATCTCGTGCAACGTGCGCAGGTCCGGCGAGATGTCGGCGCGGGTGAAGAACCGGCGGGTGCGCACGAGGGCCTCGGCCAGCCCGCCGTCCAGCCCGGCGCTCGCGGGAGGCGGTCCGGTCCCGGTGCTCATGCCGTCACCCCTGCGCCCGGGGCGACCGCGCGCACGGCCCGGCGCACGGCGGTCGCGGTGAACAGCAGCGAGGCCAAGGCGACGACGGCGAGCGCGGCCAGCCCGAGCGCGTACGAGGACAGCGCGCCGTAGAGGGCGCCCATCACCAGCGGCGGCACGAACCCGCCGAGCCCGCCGGCCGCGCCGACCACGCCGGTGACCGAGCCGACCTTGTCCGCCGGTGCGAGCAGCGCGACCAGCGCGAACACCGCGCCGCTGCCCGCGCCGAGCGCGGCGGCCATGGCCAGGAACGCGATCGTGCCCAGCGGTGCCAGCGCGGGCGTGAACGCCTGCACCACCGCGCCCGCGGTCACCACGGCCAGGCAGGCGACGAGCACCCGCACCGGGTCCGACCGGTCCGACAGCCATCCGCCCACCGGACGCATCACGACCGCGAGCAGCACGAACCCGGCCATCCGGTTGGCCGCGTCCGCCTGCGTCAGGCCGTAGGCGGCGCCGAGGTAGGCGGGCAGGTACACCGAGAACGCGACGAACCCGCCGAACGCCACCGCGTACAGCGCGGACGCCTGCCACGTGACGGGCAGCCGCGCGGTGGCCGCCATCCGGCCGGCCACCGACCCGGTCGGCGCCGTCCGCCCCGGCGCGTCGCGCAGCAGCACGGCCGCGACGACCGCGTAGACCGCCAGCACGACCGCCGTGACCACGAACGGTGTCGCCACGCCCCACCGCTCGACCAGCTTGACCGTGGTCAGGGCGCTGATCGCGGTGCCGCCCATGCCCGCGCCGAAGATCCCGATCGCCAGGCCACGCCGCTCGGGCGGGAACCAGAGGTTGACGAACGGCACGCCGACCGCGAACGCCGTGCCGCCCACACCCAGGAAGAACCCGCCGACGAGCAGCGCGGCCAACGATGTGTGCCCGACCAGCCCGAGGAACAGCACCGGCACGATCGTCACCGCCGAGACCAGCGGGAACATCACCCGGCCGCCGAACCGGTCGGTGAGCGCGCCCACCGGTATCCGCCCGACCGATCCCACCACCACCGGGACCGCGACCAGCAACGCCTGCTGGAACGCGCTCAGCCCCAGGTCGGCCTGGAACCGGGGCCCCAGCGGGCTCAGCAGCGCCCACGCCCAGAAGTTGAGCGCGAACCCGACCGTCGCCAGGCCGAGCATCAGCGCCCGCCGACCGGTCGTCGGCGGGCCGTCCGTGGTCGGCACTGCTGACAAGCCCATGACCGAGTCCTCGTCCGTGCTCCGGGTGCGCCCCGGCCATCGTCACCTGGACTCGGCGTCGTCGCACTTCGGCGGACCCCGCCGCGCCTACCCGGTGGTCACGCCCGCCCGGTCGTCACAGCAGGCCGCGTCGGTAGGCGGCCACCAGTCGGCGCGGCACGGTGAGCTTGCGGTCGTCGAGGGTGGTCACCGGGACGAGGTCCGGCGCGGAGGCCTTCCACTGCGACCGGCGGTGGCGGGTGTTGCTGCGCGAGGTCCTGCGCTTCGGCACGGCCATCAGCGGGCCCTCTTCCCGTAGCGGCGGTTGAACTTCTCCACGCGGCCGGCGGTGTCCATGACCCGCTGGTTGCCCGTCCAGAACGGGTGGGAGTCCGAGGTGATGTCGACGGTGATCAACGGGTAGGTGTTGCCGTCCTCCCAGTCGATCGTGCGGGTCGACGTGGCCGTGGACCGGGTCAGGAACGCCTTCCCGGTCGCCTGGTCCTGGAAGACCACCGGGTGGTAGTCGGGGTGGATGCCCTGCTTCACAGCTCCTCCATCTGGTCGTGCCACTCGGCGAACGGGTCGACGAACTCCAGCTCGTCGCTCAACGCCGACTCCTCGTCGGTCACCAACGCCTCGCGCAGCGCCGCCGTGATCCCGTCCGGCTCGGCGGAGGCGGTGATCACCACCAGCTCCTGCGACCGGTCGCCGTACTCCGCGTCCCAGCCGGCCGCCGCCGAGGCCCGGCGCTCGGCGTCCACTTCGGACCAGTCCTCCACAGCCGCCAGCCACGGGCCGAGGTTGCCGACGTTCAGCGCGCCCCCGGCGGATTCCAGCCACAGCGCGACGTCCGGCTGGCTCGCGACCCAGAACCGCCCGCGGGTGCGCACGACGCCGTCGAGCAGGACGTCCAGGGCGTGGTGCAACCGCATCGGGTGGAACGGGCGCCGTGCCGTGAAGTGGACGACGGACGCGCCGTGCGCCGGCGTCAACGGCGGCTGACCGCGCAGCAACGGCCCGAAACCGTCGTCGACGCGTCCCCGGCGCGCGCCGGGCGGGATCGCGGCGAGCAGGGCGGGCACGTCCAGCGTGCCGAGGTCGTGGCGCGGCGCGCGCGGCGACAGGCGGTCGAGCACGGCGTCCAGCACCTCGCCGCCGCCGACGCCCGTCATCACCAGCGCGTCGGCGAACTCGGCCTGTCCCACCACGACCTGCGCCACGGTGCGCTCGTCGCCGGCCGCCGCGGCCATGCCGCGCTCGGCCAACGTGACGTCCCCGGTCGCGTCGGTCAGCCACGTGGTCCGGTCGACCACCGTGATCACGGCCTCGACCCGGATGTCGAGCCCGCGCAGGGCGAAGCAGACGGCTTCCGGCTCCAGCGCCGGGTCCAGGTGCACGACGACCCGTCCGCCCAGGCTTTGCAGCAGCGGCAGGAGGTCCAGGCGCAACGTGCACGAGACGCAGCCGTGCGCGAGCTCCAGCACGGTCAGCCGACCGTCGACCCAGCGGCGCACCACGCCCTCGGCCAGGCCGCTCAGGTCGTGGCGCACCAGCACCGATCCCGGTGACGCGCGCCAGACCTCGTCGGCGACGTCGTGGTGGGCGAGCCCGGCCACCAGTACCACCTCGGTTCCCATGTGGGGTACGGTAACTGGAAACGATTGTCATTTCAATTCAGGAGGTCGTGTGTCCTCGCGCCACTGCCGGCTGACCGGCCGCAAACCCGGCTTCGGCAAACAGGTCTCGCACTCGCACCGGCGCACGTCGCGCCGGTGGCTGCCCAACACGCAACGCCGCCGGTACTGGCTGCCCTCGGAGAACCGGCACGTCGTGCTGACCCTGTCCACCAAGGCGATCAAGACCGTGGACCGGCGCGGCATCGAGTCGGTGGTCGCGGAACTGCGCGCCCGCGGGGAGAAGGTCTGATGGCGAAGGGCAACGACGTCCGGCCGATCATCAAGCTCCGCTCCACGGCGGGCACCGGCTACACCTACGTCACCCGCAAGAACCGGCGCAACGACCCCGACCGCATGGTGCTGCGCAAGTTCGACCCGGTGGTGCGCAAGCACGTCGACTTCCGCGAGGAGCGCTGATGGCCAAGAAGTCCAAGATCGCGAAGGACCGGCAGCGGCGCGAGGTCGTCGCCCGGTACGCCGAGCGCCGCGCGGAGCTGAAGGAGATCATCCGCACCGATCCCGTGCGCCGCGACGAAGCACAGCGGGCGCTGCAGAAGCTGCCCCGTGACGCCAGTCCCACTCGGCTGCGCAACCGGGACGCCGTGGACGGTCGCCCCAGGGCGTTCCACCGCGCGTTCGGCCTGTCCCGCGTCCGGCTGCGCGAGATGGCGCACCGCGGCGAGCTGCCCGGCGTCAGCAAGTCGAGCTGGTGAGCCCGGTGGCCAGGACCGAACGCACGCCGAAGCGCCGGGTGAACCTGCTGAGCAAGGAGGGCGTCACCACAGTGGACTGGAAGGACGCGACCCTGCTGCGGAAGTTCATCTCCGACCGCGGCAAGATCCGCTCCCGCCGGGTCACCGGCCTCACACCGCAACAGCAACGCCAGGTGGCCACCGCCATCAAGAACGCCCGTGAGATGGCGCTGCTCCCCTATCCCGGCACGGGGCGGTGACCGGACGGGCCGCCGTCGTCGGGACGGCGGCGGCCCGTCCCACTTCTTGACCATCGCTTTACTCAGCGGGCGCGGTGCCCGATACTGGCGTCGAGGGGAGTACTTCCCAAGTGCCCGGCCGGTCAGTACGGACATCCCGTGAGGTGTCCCCGGTGGGCCGCCCGCCAGGGTGAAGGAGACCTCGGACTTCCACGTTCGAGGAGCCTTGATGCCTGTGCACGTCGCCGTCGCGGCGAGCCCCGCCGACTCCATCGGGTCGCCGGTCCTGTGGTTGGTCAGCATCGCCGTCCTGGTCGTGCTGCTGGTCGCCGACTTCGCGGTCACCCGCCGTCCGCACGAGGTCTCGATGCGCGAGGCCGCGGGGTGGTCGGTGTTCTACCTCACGCTGCCGGTGGTGTTCGGGCTCTGGCTGTGGCACGCCGCCGGCAGCGACCGGGCGCTGGAGTTCATGACCGGGTTCGTGGTCGAGAAGTCGCTGTCGGTGGACAACCTGTTCGTGTTCATGCTGCTGCTCGCGGCCTTCGCCGTCCCGTCCGCCGTGCAGCAGCGCGTGCTGCTCTACGGCATCGTCGGCGCGTTGGTGCTGCGCGGCGTGTTCATCGCGGCCGGTGCGGCGATGCTGTCGGCGGGCACGTGGGCGTTCCTGGTGTTCGGGCTGGTCCTGTTCGCCTCGGCGGTGAAGCTGCTCCACGACGCGGTCAGCGGACCCGCCGCCGAGCGCGACGTGTCCCGAATGCGGTCGGTCCGGCTGTTGCGACGGCTGATGCCCGTCACCGACGACTACCGCGGCACCCGCCTGACCGTGCGCGAACACGGCCGACGCGCGCTCACGCCCTTGGCGGTCGTCGTGGTCGCGGTGTTCGCCACCGACGTGGTGTTCGCCGTCGACTCGGTGCCGGCCGTCTACGGCATCACCGACGACCCCTACCTCGTGTTCGCCACGAACGCCTTCGCCCTGCTCGGCCTGCGCGCCCTGTACTTCGTGCTGCAGTCCGCGCTGGCCAAGCTCGTCCACCTCAACCACGGACTCGCGATCATCCTGGCGTTCATCGGGGCGAAGCTGGTGCTGCACTGGGCGCACGGCATCTGGCCGGGTGTGCCGGAGATCCCCACACCGGTCTCGCTGGCGGTGATCATCGGTGTGCTCGCCGTCGTCACGGTCACCAGCCTGCGCAGCCGGCGACGCGCCGACGAGGAGGAGGCCGCCTCACCGCCGGGCTGACCGGCCGCCCGCGCCGACGACCGCGGGCACGACCGCCAGTGCCAGGACACCGCCGCCCAGGGCCAGGACGGGGTAGCCGGCGGCGCTGACGACCAGGCCCGAGGTCAGGCCGCCGGCGGCGCCCGAGACGGCGACGGCGACGTCGACCAGGCCCTGGCTCCTGGCGCGGGTGGCCGGCGGCGCCGCGTCGGTGGTGATCGCGGTGCCCGCGACCAGGCCGAGGTTCCAGCCGACGCCCAGCAGGGCCAGGGCCACCGCGGACGAGGCGGCGGAGCCGGTGGGCGCGAGGGCCGCGACGAGCCCCGCGGCCGACAGGGTCAGGCCGGACGCGGCGGCGACCGCCAGGCCGCCGTGCCGGTCGACGAGCCGGCCGGACAGCGGTGACGACAGGTACATCGCACCGACGTGGACGGCGATCACGAGCCCGGACGCGGCCGCGCCGTGACCGTGGCCGTGCAGGTGGACGGGCGTCATCGTCATGATCGCGACCATGACGAGCTGGGTGAGCACCATGACCAGCACGCCGACCCGCGCACCGGGGCGGTGACGTCCGACCTCCGGGGGCGGCCGGTCGTCCGGCTGGTCGAACGTGCGGGCCAGCAGCAGCGGGTCGGGGCGCAGCCAGGCGGTCAGGACCATGGCGGCCACCGCGTAGGCGACGCCGGCGAGCAGGAACGGCCCGACCAGGCGGGGCAGGCCGAGGGCGGCGGCGAGGTCGCCGGTCGGCGCGGCGAGGGTGGGGCCGACCACACCGCCCAGGGTCGTGGCGACGAGCACCGTGGACACGGCGCGGGCGCGGTGCGCCGGGGCGGCCAGGTCCGCCCCGGCGTACCGGGCTTGCAGGGTGGTCGCCGCGCCCGCGCCGTAGACGAACAGCGAGGCGAACAGCAGCACGGCGTCCCCCAGGACGGCGGCGGTGATCACGCCCGCGCTCCCGATCGCACCGGCCAGGTACCCGGCGGTGAGGCCGGGGCGGCGCCCGCGTGCCTGGGAGAGCCGCCCGACCGCGAACGCCGCCAGCGCGGTGCCGGCGGTGCCCACGGCGCTGGGCAGCCCCGCGAGGCCGGTGGAGCCGAGCACGTCCTGCGCGAGCAGCGCGCCGACCGTCACGCCGGCCGCCAGTCCGGCGCCGCTGAGCACCTGGGCGACGCCCAGGACGATGAGGCTGCGGCGCTGCGCGGCCGTGATGTCCCCGGCCGGCGTCGGCCTCGACCTGGTCAGCCCCGGTCGCCCAGGTCGAGGCGGTCGAGCAGCCCGGCGGCGGTGAACGCCTCCACCAGGTCGTCACGGCCCTCGGTGAAGTGCGCCCAGCTGTCGTAGTGCACGGGCACGACCTGGCGCGCGCCGAGGATCTCGGCGGCCTCGGCGGCCTGGGCGCTGTCGAGGACGATGGCCGCGCCGTCGAAGAGGATCGGGAACCGGGGAGCGCCGGCGAACAGGATGGCGGTGCCCACCGGGCCGAAGCGCTCGGCGACCTGCCGGACCACGTCGAGCGAGGCGTTGTCGCCGCTGACGTAGACCGCGGGCAGGTCCTCGCCGGTCAGCACGAAGCCGACGACCTGGCCGGTGAGCGGTTCGACCTCGGCCCGGGCCAGCGGACCGTGGATCGCGGGCACGCCGGTGACGGTGACCGTGCCGCCGTCGGGGCGGTCGAGGCGGACGGACTCCCAGTCGGCCAGTCCCCTGGCCCGCCCACCCAGCCGCTGCCCGCCACCGGGCGTGGTGAGGGTGAGCGGGACGTCGGCGAGCAGCGCCCGGCCGGCGTGGTCGAGGTTGTCCGGGTGCTCGTCGTGCGAGAGCAGGACCACGTCGACGGCGCCCAGGTCGGCCGGTGCGGCGGCGGACGGCGCCGTCTTGGTCAGCTTGCCGCGCGGCACGGCGTAGTCGCCCGGCGCGTCGAACGTCGGGTCGGTCAGGAAGCGCAGGCCGCCGTACTCGAACAGGGCGGTCGGGCCGCCGAAGACGCGGACGGCGAGCCGTTCGCCGGTGGTGCGGGTCATCGTAACCTCACGGATGATCAAGGGGCTATCCGTGAGGGACGGTAGCCCTTTCTCACGGAAAAGCACAACTCGTACCATGAGAGCCATGACGGACGCCCTGGCCGACGACGCCGCGCCGCCGCCCGCCCCCGGCGCGGAGGACTACCTCGCCCTCGACTTCGTCAACAGCGCCGTCGCACTGCCCGGCGGGCAGTTCACCGACCTCCTCGGCACGCCCGAGGGCACGAACCAGTGGCTCTTCGACCGCGGCCTCGCCCCGGCCGACGCCGGGGTGCGGGAGATCTGCGCGTCGCAACTGCGCTCGTTGCGCGAGCAGCTCAGGTCGCTCTTCGCCGCGCGCGTCGCCGGGGTGCCCGCCCTGCCGGCGGCCCTGTCGGCCGTCAACGACGCGTTGAGCAAGGCGCCGACGGCCGCGCTGCTGCAGTGGGACGAGCGGACCGGCCCTTACCGCGCGACACCGTGCCCCACCAACGAGATCCTCGACCGCGCGCTCGCGACCCTGGCCGCCAACGCCGCCGACCTCCTCACCGGCCCCGACGCCGACCGCCTGACCCACTGCGGCTCGACCCCGTGCAACCGCTACCTGCTGCGCCACGGCCGCCGCCACTGGTGCTCGACCCGTTGCGGCGACCGCGCCCGCGCCGCCCGTGCCTACGCCCGGCGCACCCGGCAGGCGAGCTGACTAACCGTCACCGGACCGGCCGCCCACTATCCTCTGTGGACAACTGCGGCTCGCGGTCCCCGGTCGCAAGTGGACGCGAAGGCCATTCACCCGACGTGACGGAGCGTGGCCGAGCGGCGCGCGTCATCCCACGTTGGTGGGATTCGGGCCGGCGACGGGTCTTTCCGCGCCGAAGAGTGGCACCGTGGTCCCCGGGGGGGGATTGCGATGAGCGCCGAAATGCGCCGGTTCCGGCGGGATCCGTTGGCTTCGATCGAACGCCTGCGCCGCCGCGCCCCGGCACCGGTGTTCCGGCTGCCGTGGGGCGACTGGTGCGTGGGCGACGCGGACCTGGCGCGGACGGTGTTGCACGAGCCCGCGTTCCACGGCGGGATGTCCGCGTTCTTCGGGAACCTGCTGCCCTCCCGGTCGGATCAGGAGGCGGTCGGGCGCGCGGTGCGGGACCTGCTGCGGGCGCGCGTGCCCGACTTCCACGCGGGGCTGGCCGCGGCGGTGGCCGAACTGCCCGCGGTCAGCAGGTGGCCCGCGGCCGGGACGGCGCTGGTGCACCGGTCCGCGGCCGACCTGCTGCTGCACCCGCGCACGCCGTCCGGGCTGCGGCGGTCGGTGGAGCGGGCCGCACTCGGCGGCGCGCTGATCCGCCCACCGCACGTGTGGCAGCGGGCGCGGGCGGAGGTGCTGCGCGGCAGGTTGCTGGCCGGCGTGGCCGCGGAGGTGGCGGCGCGTCGGGTGGTCGGGACCGGCGAGCCGCGCGACGTGCTGGACGCCGTGATCGGGACGTGCCCGGACGGGATGGCCGACCAGGCCGTGGCCGAGCTGTTCGTGGTGCTGTTCCGGGCGATCGTGGCGCCGGTCGGCTGCACGGTGGCGTGGTCGGTGCTGCTGGCCTGCCTGCACGCGCCCGGTTCGCGGTGGCCGTGGCCGGTCGACCGGGTCGTGCGCGAGGCGTTGCGGCACCGCCCGATGGCCTGGCTGGTCGTCCGGTCGACGCCGGCCGGGTTCGGCGAGGTCCCCGTGCGGCCCGGCGAGGTGCTGTCGGTCAGCCCCTACCTGGCGCACCACGACGAGCGGCACTGGACCGACCCCGACGTGTTCCGGCCCGACCGGTGGGCGCACCCGGGCGGGCACGGCCCCTACCTGCCGTTCGGCACGGGTCCGTTCACCTGCGCCGGCGCGTCGCCGGCCCAGGTCCTGATCACCGCGACGGTGACCGCGCTGGCCGACGACGCCCACCTGACCGTCACCGGGGGCGACGAGCGGCCGGTCCTGGCCGACGGCCTCGTACCCAGACCTTTCACCCTGCACCGGAGCGCGAGGGACGTGGACGACCACGACCGCCGCGTTGCGACGCGTCTTCACGGACCGGACCGGCCGTAGGTGGATCCGGGAGCAGGGCCCACCGGCCCGAGCGGCCTACCCGGGCCGGCCCGTCAGCGCGGCGTGGGCGGCGTCCACCACAGCCGTGCGCAGGGCGTCGAAGGGCTCGTCGGCGAAGAGCAGGAGGCAGTCGGCCAAGCCGCTCAGCGCCACGGCCGCCCGGGTCGCGTCCGCCAGCGACGGGTTCTCGCCGACCAGGAGGGCCGTCACCCGCGAGCGCAGGTCCAGGATGCGGTCGACCAGGCCCAGGTCGGCGAGCGCGGCCGACTCCCGGACCAGCAGCGCGACCGCCTCGCGGTGCCTGAAGTGGAAGGTGAAATAGCCTTCCAGCAACGGTCGCGGGCCGTCGGGCGGGCGGGCCTCCAGCTCCACCACGAACGCGTCGCCGTCCTCGATCAACGGCTCGACGATGCTGCGCACCAGCGCGTCGCGCGACGGGAAGTGGTAGTAGAGCGCCGGTTTGGTGACTCCCAGGCGGTCCGCGATCTCCTGCAGGCTGGTGCCCCGCACGCCCCGCTCGAGGAAGAGCTCGCGTGCCACTGCCTGCGCACGCGCCTTCGTGTCGACCCCCCTGGCCATGCCACCCAGTTTACCGAGCGTTCAGGGCGGCGTTGCGCGCCGAACGCGGTCGCACCGGCCCTCCGTGATCGGGTCGGGCGCCACGCGCCGATCAGGTGAGCCGGTCGACCACCTCGGCCGGTGAGGGCATGGTGGCGATCTCGATCGCGAGGCGGCGCGCGCCCGCACGGGCGGCGTCGTCCACGAGCAGCGCGCCCGCCGCCGCCGTCACCGCTTCACGGCTGACCTCACCGGGCAACAGGCGCGCGCCGGCGCCCGCGTCGAGGACGGCCTGGGCGTTGCCGAACTGGTCCGCGCCCTGCGGCAGGAGCAGTTGCGGCACGCCCGCGGCGAACGCGCCGAGCATCGTGCCGCTGCCGCCGTGGTGCACGACCAGGTCGACCTCGCGCAGCAGGCGGTGCTGCGGCGTCCACGCCGTCAGCCGCACGTTGTCCGGGGCCGGGCCCAGCGCCGCCACGTCCACCACCGGCCCGGTCGCCACGACGACGTCCACCGGCAGCGCGGCCAGCCCGTCGACCGCCTGCCGCAGCACGTCGGTCGAGGCGCAGGCGGTGCCCAGGGTCAGGTACACGAACGGCCGGGAGCCGCGTTCGGGCACGTCGCCCGGCCGCGACCAGCCGACCGGGCGCAGCGGGACGCGGTCGGTGGCGCGGAACTGCGGCGACTGCACCGAGTCCGGGCAGATGTCGACGCTGCGGGCCGGCGGGAGCGTGACGCCGAGTTCGGCGGCCAGCGCGTCGAACGCCGCCACCATCGCCTCCGACATCGGCCCCGGCGACACCCGGCCGAACGTGTGCGCGATCGCGGGCACGCCCGCCGCCGCGCCGGCCAGCGCCGCGCCCAGCGTGGCCAGGTCGTGGACGAGCAGGTCCGGCCGGTGGGCGCGCAGCAACGGCGTCAGGTCGGCGAACCACCGGCGCGGCAGCACGTCGCCGATGACGTGGCCGATGCCCCGGTCGGTGGGCTCGACCCCGGCGAACGCCTCCGCCATGCCCATCCCGGCGGGCTCGGCGCGCAGCCCGGCTTCGCGCAACGCGGGCAGGAACGGCTCACCGGCGGCGAACACCACGTCGTGCCCGGCATCGCGGGCGGCCAGGGCCAAGGGGATCGAGGGGTAGGTGTGTCCGTGGGCTGCGAGCGCAGCGAACATCAAGCGCACTCTCCAGCCTAGCTCCGGGAATCAGCACGCCGCCGGCACGCGCCACCCGGCCAGGTGACACCCGATAAGCTCCACCGTGGGGGCAGGTCGCCGGACGCAGGGGGAACCGCGGTGCTCAGAGCTGTGATCTTCATCGTCTCCGGCGTGGCCTTGATCGCGTTCGGCGGCTGGCTCGTGGTGGACGACCGGCGCCTGGTCGACACGCAGGCCGAGGTGGTCAGGGTCGCCCAAGCCGACGGCGGCGACTGGAAGTCGACCGTGCGGTTCACCACGGCCGACGGCGAGGAGGTCACCGAGACCCTCCCGCCGTCCGACCGGAAGCCGGCGCCGGGCGACCGGGTGGAGGTCAGCTACCGGCCGAACAACCCGAGCGCCGCCCACTTCCCGGAGGACGGGCAGAACCTGTACCTCTGGCCCGCGGTCGGGCTCGGGCTGATCGTCGTCGGCGTGGGGTCGATTCTCTGGTTGCGGCGCCGTCCCGGCTGACGTCCACGACCGGATGTCTCACCACCGGACGTCGCTCACCACTGGATGTCGCTCACCACTGGGTGTCGCTCACCACTGGATGTCGCTCAACGCCTCCAGCGGTGCGCGCTCGTCCAGGGATTCCGGCACGACCAGGGTGTCCGCCGCCGTCAGCGCCGCCGGGAACGTGAAGCCGCAGCGCTCCTCGACCTCGCCCAGCCGCACCTGGAAGACGCGGAACTCGTCGAGCTCCAGCGATTCCAGCTGGTTCAGGTTCTGGGTCAGCACGAACGCCCGCGCCTTCAGCGTGCCCGCCGAGGTGAACGCGATCACCTTCCAGTACTCGCGCGGCAGCGCCACCCCGCGGAAGACGCGGTCGTCGGACCGGAACACCGGGCCGCCGTAGACGCTCACCCGGAGGTCGTCGACGTCCACGTCGGCCAGCACCGCGTCCTCGAGCCTGCCCCACAGGCCCTGCCGCATGCTCTGGTTGAAGTCGTCCATCTGGGGCGTGATGTTGGTGAAGAAGAACGAGTCGACGTTCGCCTTCTGCGCCACCGCCTTCGGGCCCCACAGCAGGTCGGCGCGCCGGGCCAGGTGGCCGCGGTCGAGCCGGTTGCCCCGGTACAGCTCGTCGCCGACCTGGAACTGCGCCGGCAGCCGCGGGTCGAGCACGAACGGGATGCCGGTGCGGTTGATCGACTTCAGGTCGCCGCCGTCGATGTTCCACGCCACCCAGAAAGCGAACCGCCGCGACCTGCTCTGCGCCAGCGAGAAGTGCGTGTAGTCGACCACCACCGACCCGTTCAGCTCGACCGCGTCGGCCCGCGCCGCCTCGCCGAGCTCCGGCACGCCGGCCGGCGTGCCGAGGAAGTTCTCGTCGAACCCGACCAGCGCGGCGGCCTCGACCTTGCGCGGCGGCGTGAGCGTGATGCCCAGCTTCTCGAACACCGAGCCGGGCAGGCACGCCAGCGCGTGCTCGTCGGGGCTGTCGCCCGCCTCGCCCGCGAAGTGCAGGCCCGCCATGGTCTTGCCGGTCTTGCCGTTGGACGCCTTGAACACCCACGCGGAGCCGGAGTCGCCGCCCATGCTGATCTCGCCGTCGGCGGCGGGCCGCGCCGGGTCCGGCCCGATCTCGAAGCAGCCGATCTGCCGCTGGCCGACGCCGGGGCCGTAGTCGATCTTGACGAGGGTGTCCACGCGGCGGACCACGCCGTGCGTCACGCCGGTCGTCCGACCGCTCTTGACGACCTTGTCGCCCAGTTCGGGCTCGCCGATCCGGTCCACCCGCACGCCGAGGTCGAGGATCTCCGCCTCGAACCGCCGGTCCTCGATGGTGGCGATGGCGCAGTCGCCCGCCGCGCCGAGGTGCGACCGCACGAGCCGGCCGAGCCGGTTGCGGTCGGTGCGGTTGTCGTCGTGCACGCCGGGCTGCACCACGTCCTCGCCCAGCGCGCCGTTCGGGCCGTGCAGGACGTGCCAGTTGCTCAGCGCGTACGGGGTGCCGTCGACCCGGTCGTAGACGACGCAGCCGAACGTGCCCGCGGAGACGCGCACGTGGCCCACGCTCACGCCCGGCGACACCGGGTCGACCCGCGTCTTGCGCACGTCGCTGACCGTCTCCTCCACCACGTGGAAGTCGACCCGGTAGTCGCGTTGCAGCACGTCGGTCGGCACGGGCACGCCGTCGACCTCGATCGTCTCGGGCAGCAGCGCCGTGCCGAGCGCGCGCAACGCCTCGGGCTCGGCCTTCTGCCGGACGGTGAACTGGATGGCGATCTCGTCCGTCGGCTTGCCGTCGGCCACCTTGTAGCCGATGCCGATCGAGGACACGTTCGGGTCACGCAGGTAGTCGGCGCCCTTGGTGCGCACGAACCGCCTCAGCGACGCCGGCAGACCGTTCTTCTTCTTGACCATGAGCGCAGACCCCCTGTGTGTGCGCGCCGGTGGCCTTGCTGTCGACGTCACCTGATCCGGTGTTAGCGCAACCCTGCTGCGTTCACCCATTCGGCCTAACGACTGACCACCGAATGCAGTCTGCACCCCCGAGAAGGCTGAAAGTTGACCATCGGGCGACTGATCGTTGAACTCTGATCGGACCTGTCGCCGCTCCCGTGCACGTGCTGTGGTTCAAGGACGAGCACGTTCCCCGACGAAACCCTGCTTGTTGGAGGAGCCGTGAAGATCAGACACGTGACGGTGGCGGGCGCGCTGCTGGCCGGCCTCGTCACCCCGACCGCGTACGCCGCCCCGGCGCCGCACGCCGCCCCCGTGCTGCCCGCCGACCGCGCACAGGCCGTCGCCGGCAGCTACATCGTGGTGTTGAAGCGGCACGAGGACCTGGCCGCGACGCGATCCACCGCACCGAACGTCACGTTCACCTACCGGACGGCCCTGCCCGGGTTCGCGCTGCGCGCCACCGCCTCGGAGGTCGCACGGCTCGCCGCCGACCCCCGCGTCGCCTACATCGCCCAGGACGCCCGCGTCCGCCTCACCGCGCAGGACCGCACCGCGCGGCCGGCCACCGGGCCCAACCTCACCGCGCAGGACCTCGTGGTCCAGCCCGACCCGCCGTCGTGGGGCCTGGACCGCATCGACCAGCGCTCCCTGCCGCTGGACAGGAAGTACTTCCACCCGAACACCGCGCCCACCGTGCGGGCGTACATCTTCGGCACCGGCATCCGGTACACGCACCAGGAGTTCGACGGCGCGGCCGTGCCCGGGCTCGACACCGTCGGCGGCGTCACCCCGCCCGGCAACGACTGCAACGGCCACGGCACGCACATGGCGGGCACGGTCGGCGGCCGGACCACCGGCGTGGCGAAGGACGTGACGCTGGTGTCCGTGCGGGTGCTGAACTGCCAGGGCTCCGGCACGTACTCGCAGATCATCGCGGGCATCGACTGGGCGACGCAGGACGCGGCGGCGAGCGGCCGGCCGGCGGTCGCGCTGATGACGCTCGGCGGTGGGGCGAACCAGGCGTTCAACGACGCCATCACCCGGTCGATCAACGCGAACGTGCACTACTCGGTGGTGTCCGGCAGCTCCAACGCCAACGCGTGCGGCTACTCGCCCGGCAGCACGCCGTTGGCCACCACCGTCGGCGCGACGGACGCCAACGACGTGAAGGCGAGCTTCTCGAACTTCGGCACGTGCATCGACGTGTGGGCGCCGGGGGTGAACATCACGTCGGCGTGGGGCACCTCGGACACCGCGTACTCGACCATCAGCGGTTCCACGGCGTCCGCGCACGCGGCGGGCGTGGCGGCGCTGTGGCGGCACCGGTTCCCGGGTGACTCGGCGGTGGCGGTGGCCGAGGCGTTGCGGGCCAACGCCACCCCCGGCGTGATCACGAACCCGGGCGTCGGGTCGCCGAACCTGTTGCTGTTCATGGGGATGGTCCCGGTGTAGGCCTGTGCCGGCCTACAGGAGGCCCCGGTCACGGGCGTAGACGGCGGCCTGCGTGCGATCGCGCAGGCCGAGCCGTCCGAGAATGCGGGAGACGTGGTTCTTCACCGTGCCCTCGCTGAGGTGCAGGCGTCCGGCGATCTCGCGGTTCGTGCGTCCGCCGGCGACCAGGCGCAGCACGTCCACCTCGCGTTCGGTGAGCCCGTCGGGCCGTTCGGTCCCCAACGCGGACGCCAGCCGTGCCGCCGCGGCCGGGTCGAACTGCACCACGCCCGAGTGCGCGAGCCGCACCGCCGCCGCCAGCTCGACGGCGGGCCGGTCCTTGAGCAGGTAGCCGCTCGCACCCGCCTTCAGCGCCCGAACCACGTACGCCTCGTCGTCGAACGTCGTCAGCATGACCACCCGTGCCCGCGCACCACGACGGCGCAGTTCCGCGAGCGCGTCGATGCCGTCCATCACCGGCATCCGCACGTCCATCAGCACCACGTCCGGATCCACCGCGACCACCGACTCGACCGCGGCCTCCCCGTCACCGGCCGTGCCGACCACCGCGATGCCCGGCTGGAGGTCGAGGAGGGCCGCGATGCTCTCGCGGATGAGCCGCTGGTCGTCCACCACGACCACGCGCACGTCACCCCCGCCGCCCTTGTTCTCGTCACCCACACCATCCGTGTCTCTCACACCATCCCGGCCTCTCACACCGTCCCCCTGGGCACGACCACCGTGAGCCGGGTGCCCGAACCACCGTCCACCTCGACCGACCCACCGACCAACCCGATCCGCTCGCGCACCCCGCGCAGGCCGAAGTCTTCCCGTTCCACCGAGAACCCGGGCCCGTCATCGGCCACCACCAGCCGTGCCTGCCGGGGTCCGCAGTGGACGGTCACGGTGACGTCCGAGCCGGCGGCGTGGCGCATCGCGTTGGTGATCCCCTCCTGCGCGGCCCGGTAGAGCGCCAGCAGGGTGCGGGGCGCGTAACGGGACTCGTCACCCGTGCAGGCGACGGACACGCCAAGCCCACCGGCCAGGCGCGTCAGCGACTCGGCCAACCGGAAGGGCTCCCGCATAGCCCGGACGGACGTGCGCACGTCCTCCAACGCCCGCCTCGCCGACTCCCGCGCGTCCTCGATCGCCTGATCCGCCACCGCCGCGTCCCGGTCCCGGAAGGCCGACGCCTTCTCCAGCAACACCGACACCGCGGTCAGGTGGTGCCCAATCCCGTCGTGCACGTCCCGCGCCACCCGATTCCGCTCCGCGGCGGCCGACAACTCGGCCATGGCCAGCGCCAGCACCAGCCCGATCCCGAACATCAACAGGTCGGACACGTGCTCGACCGACCGCGTCCACCCCGGCACGGTGAGCTGGAACGCGACCACCAGGAAAACCGCCGTACCCACCCCAACCCCAACCGCCACCACCCGCCCGAACGCGAAGTACGCGCCGAACGGCAACAACAAGAACAACACCCGCGCCATACCCGACCCGTCGGCGAACGCGATCACCACCACCAACCCCGCCTGCACCACTAGCACAACCGCCGCCCGCCCCCGCGCCCCACCCACCAACCGCCGCAACCCGACCACCGAATACCGCACCCCGCCCGCCGCACGCTGCACCCCGCCCGCCAAGTGCCGCGCCCCAACGGCCGCGCGCCGCGACCCGAGCGCCGCGAACCCCGAACCGAACACGTCGACCAGCACGAGCGCGACGAGCCCGCCGACGAACGGCAGCCACCGCGTCTCCCCGAGCCCAGCGAGCCCCGCATAGCCACCAGCCACCATCACCACGCCGCACAGCAGCGGCGATAACCACGACACAGGACGCACCCCCGCAGGCTACGTCGCACACCTCGGATCGCGCGCCTGCCGCCGACGGCCCGGAACTGGCCGCCGGGACCGGTGGCCGGGAGTCGGCGGGTCGAGGCTGTGTCGGGGGCGGGTCGAGGCTGCGTCGGGGGGCGGGGCGGGGACGGCGGTGCGGTCGGGTGCGGGGTGGGGTCGGGGGCGGGGGTGGGTGGTGGTCGGAGGCAGGGGCGGGGGTTGAGGGCGGCCTCTTTGTTCAACCGACGTTCGGGGGCATTGGAAACGGCGTTTTGATTGATCCCTTTTTTGCAGATCACCCGATCGTGGAAGTCGGCGGCACGTGCCGATCGGCACCCCGGCACTGGCCGCTCGGCACTCCCGGGGCCCCGACCTGCGCGAATACCGTCCCCACCCATGACGTTCCTGCTGCGATTCGGCGCCCTCTGCGGCACGCTCTCAGGCCTCTTCATCGCCCTACCGGGAGCGGTCGAGGGGTTTGTCGGGGAGACGACCGCCACCAGCCTGGTGCTCGGCGTCTCCCCCGCCCTGGCCGCGCCGCTCCTCACGGCCCTCTACCTCAAACAACCCCGCACCACCCTGGGCACGGCCGGCTACGCGGCGAACATCGTGGGCCTCGGCCTGTTCGGCGCGGCGGCCTACGCGGTGAACATCGTCCTGTTCCACCTCGACCAGCCGACGCTCGCCGCACCCACCACCGCGGTCCTCACCGCCAGCGCCCTGGTCTTCGCCCTCGGCACGATCACCTTCGCGATCAGCATGATCAAGAGCCGCGCCCACCCGTCCGTCCCGGCGTGGACCTACGCCATCGCCGTACCCGTCTTCACCTTCGCCACCCGCCTGCCAGACTCGCTGCTCACCAGCGCCCTGCACGTCGTCGTCGGCGGCGCGCTCGTCTGGCTCGCCCGCTCGGTCTACCCCGCCAACCGCCCGGCCACCACCAGCAGCAGCACGATCACCGCGAGCGCCGCGTAGGGCACGTACACCCGAGGCCGGCCGCGGGTGCCCGCCCACGTCAGCACCGCCGACACCGCCCACACCAGCGCGGTGCCGCCCGCGGCCACGATCATCGGCACCCGCCCGTACGAACACACACCCGACACGGAGTAGTCGCAACTACCCGTCGGGGTGAACGCCATCAACCCGTACACGATGGCGATCGGCGCGAGGACGCACAGCAGCACCATGCCGAGCACGGCGAACCCCTTCATGGACCCGCACGGTAGCAGCACCACCGCGCGGGTCCACAAAGGACCACCAAAGACCACAAAGGACCAAGGGCTACGGAGCCCAAGGCGCGGTCACGGCCCAGCTCACGTCCGCGTCATAAGACGTCGGGTTGTCGTACGCGTGAGCACCGCCGTTCACCGCCACCCACACCTCCTCCGCGTAGTGCCGCACGCTCGCGCCCAACTCGTTCACCGACACCAACCGCACGCCGCCGACCCCGGGCTGGGCGCAGAACGTCGCGTCCCGCCGGAACAGGTCGCTCCCGTCCGACGCGCCCAACCTCACCCGGAACGACGCGTGCCGCAGGTACTGCCCCGGGAAGTTGCGCGACTCGAACGAGTAGCACGACGGCTCCGACAGACCACGCCGCACGACGAAGGTCGCGTCACCCTTCAGCAACGCCGAACTGCCCGCGTTCACCACGTCGGTGCGCGCCACGCCGTCCTGGTGCCGCAGGTACCGGTCCGTGAAGCCGGCCGTCGTCACCCGGAACGACCGCGCCTGGTCCAGCGGGAGGTCCGCACCGCTGCGCCACAGCGGCACGACCGCCGCCCACGTGGTGTCGGCCGTGAAGCTCGTCGCGCTGTCCCACGGGTTCGTCCCGCCGGACCGCGCCAGGTACACGCCCTCCTGGTAGTGGCGGATGAACTGGCCGGGCAGGTTGCGCGACTCCAGCACCGTGCCGCCCGCCCCGGCCCGCGCGCAGAACGTGGCGTCCCCGGCGAACGCCGCCGACCCGTCGTTGGCGTCCGACCGCACCCGGGACGCGGAGTGCCGCAGGAACCGCCCCGGGAAGTTGCGCGACTCGAACGACAGGCACGCCGCGTCCGACAACCCGGGCCTGGCCCAGAACGTCGCGTCCAGCCGACCGGTGTCGTCGGAGATCACGTCGGTGCGCGCGAGCGCGTCCCGGTGCCGCAGGTGCCGGTCGGTGTAGCCGGACGTGGTCACCCGCAACGAGATCACCTCGCCGCGCCCGACCTCGGTGCCGTTGGCCAGCGCGAGCACCCGCTGGTTGACCTCGCGCACCCGCGCCTCGGTCATCTTCAGCACCTGGCGGTCGTAGGTGTAGAAGCCGTTGACCTCGTTCTCCACGTCGTACGGCTCGGTGTAGACGGATGCCGACAGCCCGCGCGTGTGCACGAAGCGCCCGACCTCCTTGGTGATCTCCACGTACCGCCCGGTCAACGACGCCTCGTCCGGGAACAGCTCGCCGTAGGCGAACCCGGCGCCCGGCTGCCACTCGTGGCCGACGACCCGCCGACCGAGGCCGCCGAACTCGCCGAGCACGGCGACCCGGTTGGCGTCGGGCAGCCGGGTGGCGCCGGACATCTGGTAGGCGTGGTCGTCGATGACGTCGCCGTTGCCCGGGTCGGGGTCGGAGACGCAGCAGTTGGAGCCGGAGTTGTGGTTGATCAGCCGGGTGTTGTCGATCGACCGGACCAGGTTCACGATCCGGCCGGCGTCGTACTCGCCCCAGCCCTCGTTGAACGGCACCCACTGCACGATCGACGTGATGCCCTTGAGCTGGTCGACGATCCGCCGCAGCTCGGACTCGAAGTGGGTGCGCCCGTTGGGCACCTCGTCGACGGCGTCCAGCGACGGCATGTCCTGCCACACCATCAGGCCGAGCCGGTCGGCGTGGTAGAACCAGCGGGCGGGTTCGACCTTGATGTGCTTGCGCACCATGTTGAAGCCGAGCGCCTTCTGCCGCTCCAGGTCGAACCGCAGGGCGGCGTCGGTGGGCGCGGTGTAGATGCCGTCGGGCCAGTAGCCCTGGTCGAGGGTGCCGAGCTGGAACACGAACTTGCCGTTGAGCAGCGGCCGCATCACGCCGCCGACCATCGCCTTGCCCAGCGACCTCATGCCGAAGTACCCGGTGACGACGTCGCTGCCCAAGGTGACCCGCAGGTCGTAGAGGAACGGGTCGTCCGGCGACCAGAGCCTCGCGTTCGGCACGGGCACGCGGAGGTGACCGCCCACGGTGCCGCTCGCCGTGCCGACGACCTGCCCGCCGGAGAGGACCTCGGCGCGCACCGGCTGGCCGGCCGTGCCCTGCACGACCAGGTCGAGCACGCCCGCCGGCACGTCGGGCGTGGTGTCCAGGCGCGTGATGTGGTTGGCCGCGACCGGCTCCAGCCACACCGTCTGCCAGATGCCGGACGCCGCGGTGTAGAAGATGCCGCTGGGGTCGCGCCGCTGCTTGCCGATCGGGTACTGGCTGCCGTCGATCGTGGACCGCACGCCGACGATCACCTCGTTCGCGCCCGCACGCAGCGCGGAGGTGATGTCGAACGAGAACGCGTCGAACCCGCCGGTGTGGGTGCCGACGCTGACGCCGTTGACCCAGACGCGGGTCTCCCAGGTGACCGCGCCGAAGTTCAGCTTCACGCGGCGGCCGTTCCACCCGGTCGGCGTGGTGAACGCGCGGCGGTAGAACATGTGGTCCTCGTGCCGCTTGATGCCCGACAGCGCGGACTCGATCGGGTAGGGCACCAGGACGCCCTCGGCGAGCGTGCGGCCGAACGGCGGCGAGGACAGGTTCGGCGCGCCGGCGAACTCCCACACGCCGTTGAGGTTGAGCCAGTCGGAGCGGACCAGCTGCGGGCGCGGGTACTCGGGCAGCGCGTTGGTCGGCGACACCTGCCCGGTCCACGGGGTGGTGAGCGGCGCCGGTTTGGGCTGCCAGACCGCCGCGGTGGCGGTGCCGGGCAGGGCGACGAGGAAGGTGCTGAGGAGGGTGCTGAGGGCCAGCAGTCCGGTCAGGCCGGACGACAGCTTGCGCATGGGTGGCTCCACGATCGGCAGGGTGCTGGTGACGTGGGTGCTGTGCGGTGAGGTGGTGCCGGGTGCTGCGGGTGGGTGCTGTGCGGTGAGGTGGTGCAGCGAGCGGGTGGTGCAGCGAGCGGGTGGTGCGACTGCAGGCAGGAGTTGGTGACCTGGGTCACTTGCAGTTCTTACCTCGTCGATACAACGTTGTAAAGCGGCCGACCGGCCGGCTACGATCCCGGTCGTTCCCGAGAATCCCTGCTGAAGGCCCGACCCGAGAGCACCGGAGGCACCGCTTGGCCACGCTCAAAGACGTCGCCGCGCTGGCCGGCGTGTCGGTGAAGACGGTGTCGAACGTGGTCAACGGCTACGCGTTCGTGAAACCGGAGAACCGCCGCCGGGTCGAGGAGGCGCTCACCGCCACCGGCTACCGGCCCAACATCGGCGCGCGCAACCTGCGCCGCGGCCGAACGGGTTTCCTCGCCCTGGTGCTCCCGGAACTGGTGGTGCCGTACTTCGCGGAGCTGGCCGGCCTGGTGCTCGGCGCGGCGCAGGAGCAGGAGTGGAACGTCCTGATCGAGCAGACCCTGGGCACCCGCGAGGGTGAACGGGACACGTTGGCCTCGCTCGGCCCGCACATGATCGACGGCGCGATCGTGAGCCCGGAGGCGCTGGAGGCGCGCGACTTCGGCGAGCTGGCGCCCGGCATACCGGTGGTGATGCTCGGCGAGCACTCGGTGGACCTGCCGATCGACCACGTCGGCATCGACAACGTGGAAGCGGCCC
This sequence comes from Actinosynnema sp. NPDC049800, assembly GCF_040656635.1. Lineage (NCBI taxonomy): Bacteria > Bacillati > Actinomycetota > Actinomycetes > Pseudonocardiales > Pseudonocardiaceae > Actinosynnema > Actinosynnema sp. NPDC049800. The sequence goes on from NZ_JBFAMT010000006.1 coordinate 230,424, forward strand.
GGGTGGCGGTGGCGCACCTGGTGGGCCTGGGCCGCACCCGGATCGCGGCGATCGGCGCGCACCCCCACCGCGGCACGGCGGCGCAACGCCTGGAGGGCTACCGCAAGGCCCTCGGCGACGCCGGGCTGCCGGTGCGCGACGACCTGGTCGCGACCGCGTTGAACTACCACCGGCGCGACGGCGCGGAGGCGATGGCGCGCCTGCTCGCCGCCGACGAGCCGCCGGACGCGGTGTTCTGCTTCAACGACCTGCTCGCGGTGGGCGCGGTGCGCGCCGCGGCCGAACGCGGCGTGCGGGTGCCCGCCGACCTCGCGGTGGTCGGGTTCGACAACACCGAGGAAGGCACGTACAGCCTGCCGACGCTGACCACGGTCGCGCCGGACAAGGCCGCGATCGCGCGGGCGGCGGTCGACCTGCTGCGACGGCGCGTCGACGACCCGGGACGGCCGCCGGAGCACGTGCGGACGCCGTTCTCGTTGGAGGTCCGGGAGAGCACGAGGGGTGGCGCATGACGCGGGACGGGGTCTTCGAGGCACCGGGTCGGATCAACCTGATCGGCGAGCACACCGACTACAACGACGGTTTCGTGCTGCCGATCGCGTTGCCGCACGTCGTGCGGATCACGGCGGCCCGGCGGGACGACGGCGTGCTGCGGGTGTCGTCGCGGCAGGCTTCGGGCGTGACCGAGGTCCGCGTGGTCGACCTCGTGCCGGGTGCGGTGACCGGGTGGGCGGCCTACGTGGCGGGCGTGGTCTGGGCGTTGCGCGAGGAGGGTCACCCGATCGGTGGATTCGGTCTGCTCGTGGACGGCCACGTGCCGTTGGGGGCGGGGTTGTCGTCGTCGGCGGCGTTGGAGAGCGCGACCGCGTTGGCGGTGACCGAGCTGTCCGGGGTGTCGCTGGACCGGCGGTCGTTGGCGCGGATCGCGCAGCGGGCGGAGAACGAGTTCGTCGGCATGCCGTGCGGGATCATGGACCAGTCGGCGTCCCTGCTGGCGCGGGAGCGGCACGCGTTGCTGCTCGACACGCGCTCGATGGAGACCGAGCACATCCCGTTCGACCTCGCGCCGGTCGGGCTCACGCTGCTGGTGGTGGACACGAAGGCGCCGCACCGGCTGGTGGACGGCGAGTACGCGGCGCGGCGGCGGGACTGCCACCGGGCGGCGGAGCTGCTCGGCGTGCCCGCGCTGCGGGACCTGGACGGTGCGGAGCAGGACTTGCCGGAGCGGCTCGCCCGGCGGGTGCGGCACGTGGTGACGGAGAACGCGCGGGTGGCGCGGGTGGCGGACCTGCTGCGCGCCGACCGGATCCGCGAGATCGGGCCGTTGCTGACGGAGTCGCACGCGTCGTTGCGCGACGACTACGAGGTGACGATGCCGGAGCTGGACGTCGCGGTGGAGGCGTTGGTGGCGGCGGGCGCGCTGGGGGCGCGGATGACCGGTGGCGGGTTCGGTGGTTGTGTGATCGCGCTGGTGGAGGAGGCGGCGGTGGAGGCGTGCACGACGGCGGTGCTCGAAGCGTTCGCCGGGCGCGGGTTCGCGAAGCCGGAGTGCTGGACGGCGGTGGCGGCGGCGGGTGCGCGTCGAGCGGACCCGGTGCGGGTGGTGTGAGCGGAGCGGACCCGGTGCGGGTGGTGTGAGCGGAGCGGACCCGGTGCGGGTGGTGTGAGCGGAGCGGACCCGGTGCGGGTGGCGTGAACCGAGCGGCGGTGTGAGCCGAGCGGCGGTGTGAGCGGGTCGGGTTCATGGGAATTCTCGATCGGCTGGGATCGCAGGTATTCGGGAGGTTCTTCGGTAACCAATACAGCTGCTAGTTGGACACCCGTTAACCTGCACTGTCGTGCCATCGGCCCCTTCGCGCTGACCAAAGGACGCTTCGGCCCCTCCACCGGGCGTACACGTCGGGGATGGCCACTGATCACCTTCGCCGTGTACGCAGTACCGGAACGCGTTCTTCCCGGCCCTGCACCGAAGGAGAGCTGTGTCCCCACTGACCCGACGAACGCTCATCGCCGGCGGCATCGCGAGCGCCGGCGTGACGGTCCTCGCCCCCACCACCGCGAACGCCATCTCCTACCCGTTCACGTTGGGCGTCGCCTCCGGTGAGCCCGTCGCGGACGGCTTCGTCATCTGGACGCGCCTCGCGCCCAGCCCGCTCAACGCCGACGGCCTCGGGGGCATGGGCAGCGCCTCGGTCGCGGTGGAGTGGCAGGTCGCGACGGACCAGCGGTTCACCCAGATCGCGCGCAGCGGCACGGCGACCGCGACGCAGTCGTGGGCGCACAGCGTGCACGTCGAGGTGTCCGGCCTGCAGCCCGGCCGCGAGTACTTCTACCGGTTCCGCGCCGCCGGGCACATCTCACCCGTCGGCCGCGGCGTCACCGCGCCCGCGGTCGGCACGAGCCCGTCGCTGACCATGCTGTTCGCCTCCTGCTCGCACTACGAGGAGGGCTACTTCACCGCCTACCGGCGGATGGCCGAGGAGAACCCGGACCTCATCCTGCACCTGGGCGACTACATCTACGAGGGCGCGGCCACGACCACGAAGGTGCGCAAGTTCGCGCCCGGCGTGGAGATCGCGGGCCTGGCGGACTACCGGGTCCGGCACGCGCAGTACAAGACGGACGTCGACCTCCAGGCCGCGCACGCCGCCGCGCCGTGGCTGGTCGTCTGGGACGACCACGAGGTGGAGAACAACTACGCGGACCTGGTGCGCGCCAACACCTCCCCCGCCGGCGACTTCAAGGTGCGCCGGGCGGCGGCGTACAAGGCGTACTACGAGCACATGCCGCTGCGCGCCGCGCAGGCCCCGGTCGCGGAGAACATGCAGCTGTACCGCCGGGTCCGCTGGGGCAGCCTGGCCACGTTCCACATGCTCGACACCCGCCAGTACCGCGACGACCAGGCGTGCGGCGACGGCACGAAGGTGTGCGCGGAGGCCGACGACCCGGCGCGCACGCTGCTCGGCGCCACGCAGGAGACGTGGCTGCTCGACGGCATGCGGCAGAAGCTCGGCACCTGGGACTTCCTCGGCCAGCAGGTGTTCTTCGCGCAGAAGCTGGCCTCGGCCGACGGCGCGAAGTCGATGGACTCGTGGGACGGCTACAGCGCCAACCGCGGCCGCCTGCAGCGCGGTTGGGACGCGGCGGGCCTGCGCAACACCGTCGTGCTGACCGGTGACGTGCACCGGTCGTGGGCCGCCAACCTGATGAACAACTACGCCACGCAGGACCGGGTCGTCGGCACCGAGCTGGTGACCACGTCGATCACGTCCAGCGGCGACGGCAACGCCACCGACACGGGCCTGTCCAGCCTCAACCCGCACGTGAAGTTCTACAAGAACCTGCGCGGCTACGTCCGCACCGTCACCACACCGACCCAGCTGAACGTCGACTTCCGCTTCGTGGACCGGGTCACCGTGCGCGACTACCCGGTCCGGACCTTGCAGAGCTACGTCGTCCAGGCAGGCAACCCGGGATTGCAGGCGCCATGAAGAAGCTCAGCCAGCGAAATGTCGCACGGATGATCGGAGCGCCGACGATCGCGGCGCTCATGCTGCTGGGCGCCGGGACGGCGTCCGCGGCGGTCGCGTGGATCCCGGCGAACAGCACCGCCACCGGCGACCAGGACAACGCCGCCGTGGCCGCGGTGCGCAACGGCTGGACCGCCGTGGTGTGGGAGGACGACCGCGACGACGCCACGCCCACCGACCCCGTGCACAGCGACGTGTGGATCCGCCTGTTCAAGGACGGCGTGTCCCGGTACGAGAAGAAGCTGTCCACCAGCGGCACGGGCAACTGGCGGCACGTCCAGCCGGACGTCGCGGTGCACGACAACGGCACCGCGGTCGTCGTATGGGCCGACGACGGCGAGGGCAACGGCTACTACAACATCCAGGTGCGGGTGCTGAACACCAGCGGCACCGTGACCGGGTCGGCGCGCGCCAACGCCAACACCGACGGGCAGCAGCTCAACCCGGCCGTGGCCGCAGATCCCGACGGCACCGGTTTCGCCGTGGCGTGGGAGGACAAGCAGACCTCCACCAACGCGACAGTGCGGGTGGCCGGGTTCGCGTCCGTGACGTCGAAGACCTACGAGGCGCAGGTGCACGCCGCGGGCGGCACGCACCAGCGGCCGGACGTGGCCATGGGCGCGGCGGGCAACGCCATCGTGGTGTGGGACGAGGACGGCGACGGCAACGGCTTCTACAACATCGGCCGCAAGATCCTGACCCCGTCGGGCGGGGTGAAGCTCGCCCAGGGCGCCGCCAACGCGAGCGGCGACGGCCAACAACGACGGCCCGTCGTGGCGGCGAACTTCAACGGCGACCACACGGTGGCCTGGGAGACCGACCACACGGGTACGGCGCAGGTGGGCGTGCGCTCGTTCGCCGCGGGCGGTGCGGCGCGGACGGCGGCGGACGCGGTGCTGGCGGGCGTGGACCCGCAGATCGGCATCGACGACCAGTTGAACGTCGTGGTGTCGTCGGTCGAGGCGCAGGACGTGGTGACGCAGGGCCTCAACCCGGATGGGACGGTCGCGGGCCGGCTGCCGCGCCAGGTGACGGTGTCGACGGCGACGGGCAGGCAGGAGGAGCCGGCGGTCGGAGTGGACGCCTGGGGGCAGATCACGGTCGTGTACACCGATGACAACGACGGGAACGGGTTCGACCAGGTGTATTTGGGGACTGGGTTGGTGAACAGCACCTGGTGAGGTAGGAGCCGGTGAGGTAGGAACTGGTCCTCGCCGGACGGGCAGATCAGCAGGATGACGGGCCGGTGGGTGGTTCGGCGGCGGGTCCGTTGTTGGTCGGGTTTCGTGTCATCCCACCGACCTCCCTACGGGCTACCACACGTGTCAAGGGGGCGGTTCCAGCCCATCGTTCCTGGTGGGTGGAAGGTGCCCCCTTGACACGCGCGGTAGGGCGGAGCCAGGTCGGCGGGATGACACGAAGCCCTTCCTTTGGGGGATGGGCGTGTAAGTGGACGGTGTGCGGGGGTGGGTGGGTGAGGGCGCGGTCGGGTGGGGGTGGGTGAGAGGTGGGGTGGGGTTAGTGGTCGGATTCGTATTGCTTGGCGAGGCGTTTTGGGGCGCGGGACAGCCAGGCTTCGGTGAGGAGTTCGGTCAGTTCGTCGGGGGCGATCTCGGTCAGTCGGACCAGGATGGCGGAGTAGCCGTCGAAGTGCGGGGTGGTGAAGTAGACGGCCGGGTCGTCGGCGAGCAGGGCTTCTTTCGCGCCCAGGTCGGGCACGCTCGCGGCGAGGACCGGGCCGTCCGGTGCGGTGGGGCCGAGGGCGGCCAGGTCGCCCTTGCGCAGCGGGCGGTCCCAGGCGAAGGCCTTGTCCTTTACCCGCCAGGCCGGGCGTTGGTCGTAGGACGGGCGTTCGGTTACCTCGGGCAGTGCCATGGCGATGCGCCGCACGTCATCCCAGGTGGCCATGTGCTCACGATAGACCGCGGGATTGTTGTTGGCCTGGCCAACGAGTTGAGGTAGCGTTGGTGTCACCAACATTGGTGAGACCAACGGAGTGGTGATGATCAAGCCCTTTGTCCTGGACGTGCCGCAGGCGCAGTTGGACGACTTGGCCGATCGGTTGGCGCGGACGCGGTGGCCCGAGGAGCTGCCGGAGGCCGGGTTCGAGTACGGGTTCCCCCTGGCGGAGGTTCGCGCGTTGGCGGATCGCTGGGCGAACGGGTACGACTGGCGGCGGCACGAGGCGGAGTTGAACGCGTTGCCGCAGTTCACGACCGAGGTCGACGGCCAGCGGGTGCACTTCTTGCACGTCCGGTCGGCGAAGGCCGACGCGTTGCCGTTGGTGCTGGTCCACGGCTGGCCGGGGTCGGTGCTGGAGTTCCTGGACGTGATCGAGCCGCTGTCGCGGGACTTCCACCTCGTCATCCCGTCGATCCCCGGCTTCGGGCTGTCCGGGCCGACGACGTCGCGCGGGTGGGACGTCCACCGGGTGGCGCGGGCGTTCGCGGAGGTGATGAGTCGGCTCGGGTACCGGCGGTACGGCGCGCACGGTGGTGATTGGGGGTCCGGGATCGCGCGGGCGATGGCGGGCGCCGCGCCCGGGAACGTGGTGGCGGTGCACGTGAACTACCTGCCCACGCCGCCGGTCGAGGGGGTCGAGCTGTCCGGAGAGGACGGTCGGCGGTTGGAGCGGATCAAGGCGATGATGCGCAGTCGACCGGGGTACCAGGTGCTGCACGCGACGCGGCCGCAGACGGTGTCCTACGCGTTGACGGACTCGCCGGTCGGGCAGTTGGCGTGGATCGCGGAGAAGTTCGCCGAGTGGGTGGACCCGGCCTCGAAGATCGACGTGGACCGGGTGCTGACCAACGTGATGCTGTACTGGCTCACCGGGACGGCGGGGTCGTCGGCGCGGTTGGCGAAGGAGACCGGGATCGTGTCGAACGCCTGCCCCGCGCCGTTGGGCGTGGCCGTGTTCGCGCACGACATCGTGCTGTCGGTGCGGCCGTTGGCGGAGCTGAGCTACCAGGTGGAGCACTGGAGCGAGTTCGACCGGGGTGGGCACTTCGCGGCGATGGAGGTGCCCGAGCTGTTGGCCGGGGACATCGGGGAGTTCTTCGCGGGCCGCGCGTAAACCCCCGAACGGGGGACTTGTCCGACCTCACCCCCTAGGTAGAGTTAGACCATGGTCGGTTCACGGCGAGGCCCCAGGATGACGTTGCCCGCACAGCTCGTGCTGGGCGTCCTGATGGAAGATCCCGCGACGGCGCGGTACGGGCTGGAGATCTGCCAGGTCGCGGGCCTGCCGAGCGGCACGGTCCACCCCATCCTGGCCCGCCTGGAGCAGTGCGGGTGGGTCAGCAGCCGGTGGGAGGACGTCGACCCGAGGGAACGCGGGCGTCCCCGGCGTCGGTACTACCGGCTGGACCCGGACAGCATCGCCCAGGTCCAGGCGGCCCTGGCGCGGGCCAGGACCCCGGTCTCCCGGCTCGGCCTGCTGCGACCGCACGCGGCAGGTGGGACGTGACCAGGCGGCGGCGACGGCTCGCGCACATCAGCGCGCTCGCGCGTGAGCTGGAGACCGCGTTGGACGGCAAGCTCGACCGCATCCTCGACCGCAAGCTGGCGCACGACCTGGCGTTGGAGCTGCGCCGGGCGATCGAGCGGGGCCGGGTGTTCGACGACGTGCGGCTGTTCGAGGTCTACGAACGGGTGCGGGCGCTGGAGTCGGCGGTGGAGGTGAACTTCCGGGCCACCGTCAGCTTCGGCCCGCTGTTGGACAGCGCGCGGTCGATCCGGGTCGGGCTGGAGGAGGTCGAGCGGACCCCGGTCGAGTCCGGGTCGGCGGGCAAGGTGGTCGCGGTGGCGATCGCGGTGCTGCCGGCGCACCACCAGGCCCGGTACGGCGAGGAGTTCCGCGCCGAGCTCGCCGACCTGCCGCGCCACCAGAGGGTCCCGCACGCGATCGGGCTCGTCAGCCGGTCGCTGCTGTTGCGGCGCGCCCTGCTCGACGCGCGGGCGACGAAGTCGGCACGGCCATGAGCATCGCGCCGGACGTGGTGACGTGGGCGCTGCGGCGGCTGCGGCCCGTGCGGCACGCGCCCGGCCCCGAGCACCGGTCCATCCTGGTGGTGGACATCGCGGGCTTCGGGCGGTGGCGCGATCCCGCGCAGATCGAGGCGCGGCACGCGCTCACCCACGCCGTGCGCACCGGGTTCCGCGCCGCCGGGGTCAGGTGGTCCGACCTGGCCGTGCAGGACCGCGGTGACGGGATGATGGTCCTGGTCCCGGCGTTCGTGTCCAAGTTGGACCTCCTCGACCCGGTCATCCCGCGGATGGTGGGGACGCTGCGGCAGCACAACCAGGGCGTCGCGCCGGAGCTGCGCGTCCGGGTCCGGGTCGGCCTGCACGCGGGCGAGGTGCACCGCGACCCGCACGGCTGGGTCGGGACCGACCTCAACAAGACCTGCCGGTTGGTCGACAGCGCGCCGGTGCGGGAACGGCTGGTGGACCACGCGGTGCTCGTGGTGTCGGAGGTGATCCACCAGGGCGTGGTGCGCCACGGCTACCGCCGCGTCGACCCGGCTTCGTACAGCTCGGTCGAGGTCGCGCTGAAGGAGGTCCGGGAGCGGGCCTGGGTGACGACCCGGCTCTGAGCTAGAGGACGAGGGAGACGCCGGTCGCGGTGACCACCACGGCGACCGCGCCGTCCAGGACCCGCCACGCGGAGGGTCGGGTGAAGGCGCCGGACAGCCAGCGCGCACCGAACCCGAGCGCGCTGAACCACAGCACGCTGCCCGCGATCGCGCCCGCCGCGAACCACCACCGGTCGCCGCCGAACCCGGTCGAGGCGGTGCCCAGCAGCAGCACGGTGTCCAGGTACACGTGCGGGTTGAGCCAGGTCAGCGCCAGGCAGGTGACGATCACCGCGGCGCCCGCCTTCGCCGAACCGTCGAGCTCCAACGCCGACGGCCGCAGCACCCGCCGCGCGGCCAGCACGCCGTAGCCGATCAGGAACGCCGCGCCGACCCACCGCACCACCGTCAACGCCGCCGGCCACGACGTGAGCACCGCGCCGACACCGCCGACGCCGAGCGCGATCAGCAGCGCGTCCGAGCCCGCGCAGATGGCGACGATCGCGGGGACCTGCCGGCGCAGCACGCCTTGGCGCAGCACCAAGGCGTTCTGCGCGCCGATCACGACGATGAGGGACAGGCCGGTGCCGAGCCCGGCGAGCAGCGCGTAGGTCACGACAGCGACGGTAGGAAGCGGAGGTCGATAAGGCCAGCTATCTTTTCTTAAGTATCATTAGCAGTCGTGATGCTCGATCCGGAGTGCGTGCGCACCCTGCTGGCCGTCGTGGACGAGGGCACGTTCGACGCCGCCGCCAAAGCTCTGCACGTCACGCCGTCGGCCGTGAGCCAGCGGATCAAGCTGCTCGAACAGCGCACCGGCCGCGTGCTGCTGGTGCGGTCCAAGCCCGCGCGGCTCACCGACTCCGGGGCCGTGATCGCCCGGTACGGGCGGCAGCAGGCGTTGCTGGACCGCGACGCGCGCGAGGCGCTCGGCCTGGTCGAGGACCCGACGCCGATCCCGGTCGCGGTCAACGCCGACTCGCTCGGCACCTGGTTCCGCCGGGTGGTCAGGGAACTGGCCACCGACGAGGGCTTGGTGCTCGCGGTGCGGCGCGACGACCAGGACCACACCGCCGAACTGCTGCGCCAAGGCCTCGTCGTGGGCGCGGTCACGTCGTCGCCCCAGCCGGTGCAGGGGTGCGTCGTCCGTCCACTCGGGAGCATCCGCTACCACGCCGTGGCCACCAAGCGGTTCACCCGCCGCTGGCTCGCCGACGGGCAGCCGCTGCACGACGCGCCGGTGATCGTGTTCGACGAGAAGGACGACCTGCAGGACCGGTTCTGCCGCGAGCTCTCCGGCCACAACGCCTCCGCGCGCCGCCACCACCTGCCCGACGGGCACGTGTTCGAGGACGCCGTGGTCGCGGGCGCGGGGTGGGCGCTGCTGACCGAGCACCAGATCGCCGCGCACCGCAGGCTCGTGCACCTGGCCCCCGACAAGCCCGTGGACGTGCTGCTGCACTGGCAGCAGTGGAAGCTCGACTCGCCGCCGCTGGCCCGCGTCGCCGACGCCGTGTTCCGCGCCGCGGCGGCAGAGCTGCACTAACCAGTTCCGGGGCCCGGAGGCCGCCACCCGCCTGGCCGCCGCGGGCGTCGCGCTCACGTTGGCCGCCACCGTCGCGCTCCTGGGACGGCGGTCATGACCACCCGGGCACGGCTGCTGATCACCGCGCTGGTCGCCGTGCTGCTGGCGGGTGTCGCGGTCGGGTACGCCGCGTGGTCCGCCCCCGGGCCCGACGAGGTGGCGTCGACCCCCGTCGACGGGCCGCGGTTGGTGGTGTTGACCAACGGCAGGCTGTCCACCGTGTCGCGGTCCGATCCGGGCGGGCCCCGCGAGGTGACCGAGCAGCGGTGCGACCGCGCCTACAGCGCCGGCGGGACGACCTCGTGCCTGCGGCCGGTCGGCGCGTTCAAGGCGGGTGGGCTGGCGGTGCTGGACGCGGGGTCGAGGGAGGTGCGGACGGTGCCGCTGACCGGGTTCCCCAACCGCACGCGCGTGTCGCCGAGCGGCCGCATGGTGGCGTGGACGTTGTTCGTGGACGGCCACTCGTACGCGGCCAACGGCTTCTCCACGAGCACCGGCATCCTGGACGCGGAGACCGGCGCCCTGGTCACGTCCTTGGAGGAGTTCACCGCCACCGTGGACGGCACGCCCGCCACCGCCGTCGACCGCAACTTCTGGGGCGTCACCTTCGCCGCCGACGACAACCGCTTCTACGCCACCATGTCCACCGGAGGGCACCGCTACCTGATGGTAGGCGACTTCGCCGCCCGCACGCTCCGGTCGATCGCGGACGACGTGGAGTGCCCGTCCCTGTCACCCGACGGGAAGCGCATCGCCTACAAAGCGGCGGTGAACGGCGACCCGCAGCAAGGCTGGCGACTGTCCATTATGGATCTGGAGACGTTGACCGCCACCCCTCTCGCCGAGACCCGCAGCGTGGACGACCAACCGACCTGGATCGACGACCGGACCGTCGCCTACGGGGTTCAACGCGACGACGGGATCAACGACGTGTGGGCGGTGCCGGCGGACGGGTCCGGCGCACCGGCGATCCTGGTCCCGGAGGCCAACTCCCCCGCGCCGATCGGCTGACGAACGCATCGGCGGCGATCAGGGTGGATGACGGCTCGGCCACGCCCACGGCCGAGGCCGTCGTCCCGGGGTCGGTTGCGCCACCATGACTTCATGAGCGAGCAACCCTTACAGGTGAGCCGAGCCGTCCTCGGTTTCCGCCGGGGACCGCGCCCTCGGCAAGCGCTGGCGGCGGCGTCCCTGATCGCCGCGGTCGTGAGCCTGGCGCCCCGGTGGTGGGCGCAGGCGGCGGTGGCGGTCGGCCAGTGGCTCGGGCGGCACTGGGCGGTGTGGGTCTTCGTCCTGGTGGCGGCGGCGCTCTCAGCGGGCGGTGGCCGCCGGGCCGCGATGGCCCTGGGTCGCCGGCCGCGGACACCGGCGATGCCGCTGCTCGTGCACGTGACCCTGCTGCTGGCGTCGGCCGCGGCGGTCGCGGTGGGAGTGGGGGTGCTCCTGTGGGGCGTGCTGGGGCGACCGACCGGTGTCCAGGAGCGGCTCGACGCGGTGAAGGTGGTGCTGACCGTGGTCGGCGGCGTCGGCGCGGTCGTGGCGTTGACGGTCGCCTACCGGAGGCAGCGCCTCAACGAGGTCGACTCCCACCGCGAGGACGCGAAGGTGCTGCTCGACCGCTACGCCAAAGCGGCCGAGCTGCTCGGCGCGCCCGACGCCTCGGTGCGCATCGCGGGCGTCTACGCGTTCGCGGCACTGGCGAACGACGCGCCGGAAGCGCGCCAGGGCTGCATCGACGTGCTCTGCGCCTACCTGCGCCAGCCCTACGGCACCGCCGAGGACGCGCAGCGGGACCCCGGTCAGGAGCGCCACGTCCGGCTCACCGTCATCCGGCTCGTCCGCGACAACCTGCACCTCGCCGACGACGACCCGCGCACCTGGCGCGGCCACGACTTCGACTTCACCGGCGCGGTCTTCGACGGCGGCGACTTCTCCGGCGCGACGTTCACCGACGCCGGCCGCGTCACCTTCGCCGACGCCACGATCACCGGCCGCCTGTCGTTCGCCGCAGCCACGTTCGCGGGCGGGGTCGTCTCCTTCGACCGCGCCCGGTTCGCCGGTGGCTCGGTGTCGTTCGACGGCGCGCGGTTCGCCGGTGGCGTCGTCGACCTGTCGGGGATCGACCCCGAGTCGGCGGTCGAGCTGTGGCCCGCGGGCGTTCCGGCGCCTCAGGGCTTGCGGTTGCCGGGCGCGCGGTGATTGGTTTTTGTCTACACTGAAACTATAGAGGCTTTCGCGTTCAGTGATCCCCAGTCAGTGACCCGTGTCCGGTGGACAACACCGGCCCAGCGCCGTTCCCCCGCGCAGCGGGTTCCTGGTCTGGACCTTCGATGGGAGAATCGAGGCCTGACAACGTTGTCAGGCCTCCTACCCCTGCCGGAGGTTCAGATGCGTCTCCGCTCCGCGGCTGTCGCCGCACTCACCCTCGCCGCGCTCGCCGTCCCGGTCCAGACCGGCACGGCGCACGCCGTCACCGATCCCGCGCAGCACGTCAACCCGTTCGTCGGCACCAAGCCCGGCGGCCCCGACTTCGGGCACGGCGGCGGCGCGGGCAACACCTTCCCCGGCGCCGTCGCGCCGTTCGGCATGCTCCAGTGGAGCCCCGACACGGTGACCCACCAGCACGGCGGCTACCACTACGACGACAACCGGATCCGCGGCTTCAGCCTCACCCACCTGTCGGGCCCGGGGTGCAGCGACTTCGGCAACGTGCCGTTCATGCCGTCCCTCGGCACGACGCCCGCGGCCTACTCGACGTTCTCCCACGCCAACGAACAGGCGTCACCGGGCTACTACTCGGTCCGCTTCGACAACGGCATCCGCACCGAGCTGACCTCCGACCAGCGGTCGGGCGTGGCCCGCTTCACCTACCCGGCGGGCCAGCGGGCCTCGCTCAACGTCGACGCCGCCCGCGCGTTCAACGCCGCCGGCGGCTCGGTCACCATCGGGACCGACAGCCTGTCCGGCTACACCGACAGCGGCGGGTTCTGCGGCGCGGGCAACCGGTACCGGCTGCACTTCCACGTCACCTTCGACCAGCCGTTCGCCTCCACCGCCACGATCGCGAACGGCCAGGTGACGCCGGGCGGCCGTGCGGTCGAGGGCAGCAGCCCCGGCCACGTCCCCGCCGCGCCCAAGACCGCCGGGACGCAGCACGTGCCCGCGCCGTCCGCCACCGCGCAGGACGTGCGGCCGTTCGCCGCCTCGGCGTTCGTGTCGTTCAACGCGACGACGGTCACCGCCCGGGTCGGCATCTCGTTCGTGAGCCTGGACAACGCCAAGGCCAACCTCGCGGCCGAGACCGGCACGCGGTCGTTCGACGAGGTCCGGACCGCCGTGCGCGCCGCGTGGAACTCCTGGCTCGGCCGGATCGACGTCACCGGCGGCACGACGACCCAGCTCCGCACGCTCTACACCTCGCTGTACCACTCCCTGTTGCACCCCAACGTGTTCAGCGACGTCAACGGGCAGTACACGGGCTTCGACCGGCAGACGCACACGACCGCGAGGACCCAGTACGCGAACTTCTCCGGCTGGGACGTCTACCGGTCGCAGATCGCGCTGATCGCGTTGCTGGGGCCGGCGGAAGCCGCCGACATCGCGCGGTCCGCGGTGAACCAGGCCGCCCAGGGCGGGTACTTCGACCGCTGGACGGTCGCCAACGGCGGCACGGGCGTGATGAACGGCGACCCGATGGCGATCATCGTGTCGACCGCGCACGCGTTCGGCGGCACGGGCTTCGACACCGCGGACGCGTTGCGCCGCATGGTGGCGGGTGTGAACGACATCCGCCAGCGCCCGGGGTGGTTGCAGTTCAACGACTACGGGTACGTGCCGACGGGGTTGGGCGACGTGTGGGGCTCGGCCGCGACCACGTTGGAGTACACCAGCGCGGACTTCGCCATCTCCCAGTTCGCGGCGCGGCTCGGCGACGCGGGCACCGCCGAGAACTTCCTGCGGCGCGCGCAGAACTGGCGCAGCCTGTTCAACTCGGGCAGCAAGTACCTGCAACCGCGCAACACCGACCTGACGTGGCCGGGGTTCAGCCCGACGCAGGAGAACGAGTACGTCGAGGGCAACGCCGCCCAGTACACGTGGATGGTGCCGTACAACCACCGCGGGCTGTTCGACGCCATGGGCGGCAACGCGGCCGTCACCGCGCGGCTGGACACCTTCTTCACCGAGCTGAACGCCGGGCCGAAGAAGCCGTACGCGTACCTGGGCAACGAGCCGACGCTCAACACGCCCTGGGCCTACGCCTACGCGGGCGCGCCGCACAAGACCCAGGACGTGGTGCGGCGGGCGTTGACGTCCCTCTTCCCGCCCACACCCGAGGGCATCGTGGGCAACGACGACCTGGGCGAGATGTCGTCGTGGGCGGTGTGGGCGGCGTTGGGCCTGTACCCGCAGGCGCCGGGACGGGCCGAGCTGGTGCTGGCGAGCCCGCAGTTCCCGAGCACGACCGTCAAGCGCGGCAACGGCGCCACCATCACCATCACGGCCCCGAACGCCTCGGACACCGTCAAGTACGTGCAGTCGTTGCGGGTCGACGGCGTGGCGTCCACCAAGCCGTGGCTGCCCGCGTCGTTCGTCGCGTCCGGCGGCACGCTGGACTTCAGCCTGGGCGCGACGGCCTCGACCTGGGGCAGCGCCGCGGCCGACGCGCCGCCGTCGTTCGACGTCGGTCCGAACCCCGCGCGGTCCGGCGCGGTGGTGGGGTTGGCGGGCAAGTGCGTGGACGCCGAGCCCGCGGGCCCGACCGACGGCGCGCCCGTGCGGCTGTGGGACTGCAACTCCTCGGCCGCGCAGCAGTGGACGCTGGCGTCCGACGGCACGGTGCGGGCGCTCGGGCGGTGCCTGGACGTCAGCAGCAGTGCGCGGACCAACGGCGCCAAGGTGCAGCTGTGGACGTGCAACGGGACGGGCGCGCAGCAGTGGTGGCCGAAGGGGTCGACGCTGGTGAACCCGCCGTCCGGCAAGTGCCTGGACGTGCCGAACAGCAACGCGGTGAACGGCGTCCAGCTGCAGATCCACGAGTGCAACGGCACGGGCGCCCAGCAGTGGCGCCTGCCCTGACGGGGGCCGGGCGGGGAAGCCCGCCCGGCCACCACGATCGACGCCACTCACCCGATAGGGGCAGGGCAGTTAATTGGCCGGTCGCCACGGCTCTCCCATCACGTGGCGACCGGCCGTTGACACCGCCAGGCGGCTACTTGACGCCACCTGCGGTCAAGCCTGCGATGATCCTCCGCTGGAACAGCAGCACCACCACGACCAGCGGCACGGTCACGATCACGCCGGCGGCCATCTGCGTGCCGAACGGCTGGTCGAAACCGTACGCCCCGGTGAACCGGGAGATCGCGACGGTAGCAGTTTGCATGGTGCTGTCGTTGACCATCGACAAAGCGATGATGAACTCGTTCCACGCCGCGATGAACGTGATGATCGCGGTGGTGAAGATGCCGGGCGCGGCCAGCGGCAGGATCACCTTGCGGAACGCCTGGGCCCGCGTGCAGCCGTCGATCATGGCCGCCTGCTCCAGCTCCTCCGGCATCTGCCGGAAGAACGCGGTCAGGTTCCACACCGCCAGCGGCAGCGCGAACGACAGGCTGGGCACGATCATCGACTGGTAGGTGTTGATCCACCCGATGT
Organism: Actinosynnema sp. NPDC049800; assembly: GCF_040656635.1. NCBI lineage: Bacteria > Bacillati > Actinomycetota > Actinomycetes > Pseudonocardiales > Pseudonocardiaceae > Actinosynnema > Actinosynnema sp. NPDC049800. The sequence continues at coordinate 245,768 of NZ_JBFAMT010000006.1, forward strand.
CGGTGAACAGCGCCAGCAGCGGCACCAGCAGGGAGATGCCGGGGAACATCGAGGTGGCGATGATCAGCGCCGCGACCGCGTTCTTGAACCGGAAGTGCAGCCGGGCCAGCGCGTACGCCGCCGACACGCCGATGATCAGGGTGAGGATCGTGGTGACGCCCGCGACCACCACGCTGTTGAGCAGCGACCGGCCGAACCCGACGGCCGGCGAGAAGACCGCGGTCAGGTTGTCGAGCGAGAACGGCATCGGCAGCGCCGTCAGCTCGAACTGGTCGGACGGGCGGCGGAACGCCGACACCGCCATCCAGTAGAACGGCGCCAGGCAGTAGACCAGGATCAGCCCGAGCCCGCCGAAGGTCAGCACCCGCTTCCACAGCGTGCCGTTGCCGCTGGTCTGGGTCGTGGCGCTCATTTTCGCGACCTTTCCCGAGCGGCGCCGATGACGTCCGCGCCGAGCAACCGCACGAACACCAGGGCCGTGATGGCCACGTAGACGAACAATATCGTCGCGTACGCGGCGGCGGGTCCGAACCGGAGGCTCGACGCCTCGTCGAAGGCCACCATGGACAGCGTCTCCACCGATTCCTTGCGGCTGCCGATGAGCACGAACGGCAGGTCGAACATGCGCAGCGCGTCCAGCACCCGGAACAGCACGGCCACCAGGAGCGCCGGCTTCACCAGCGGGAGGGTGATCTGCCAGAACTGCCGCCACGCCGACGCGCCGTCGACGCGCGCGGCCTCGTAGACGTCGTTCGGGATGATCTGCAGCCCCGCGAGCACGAGCAGGCCGACGAACGGCGCGGTCTTCCACACGTCCGCGAGGATGACCGCGAACTTCGCCTGCCAGCCCTCGGTGGTCCACAGGACCTGCTGCCCGATCAACGCGTTCGCCACGCCGTCGGCCTGGAAGATCCAGCGCCACAACAACGCCGAGACCGCGGTGGGCACGGCCCACGGCACCAGGATGCTGGCCCGCACGATGCCGCGCCAGCGGATCGCGTGGTGCATCACCAGCGCCATGCCGACGCCGAGCAGCACCTCCAGGGCGACCGTGATGACGGTGAACACCGTGGTGTTGCCGAACGCGTTCCAGAACCGGGCGGCGGACTCGCCGACGAAGATCGCGGTGTAGTTGTCGACACCGACGAACCGCGCGCCCTCGACGATGAACCCGCTCTCGTCGAGGTCGGTCCCCTCCCGGAACACCGACTCGCGCAGCGCCGCCACCAGCGGGTACCCGACCACCAGGCCGAGCACGACGAAGGTCGGCGAGAGCAGCGCCGCGGCGAGTCGCCCCGCGCCCGAGGTCGCACCCCGGGCGCGGCGAGCGACCGCCGTCACTCGGTCTCCTGGGTACGGCCGGGGTCTGCGCTCCGGCGGAGAACTCGCCCGCCTGGGCCGCCCCGGTGACGCGAAAACGGTTCAGATGGGCGGCACGCAGGCCGACCAACCGGATCCGCACTCATCGTTACTCCTTCAGTATGCTGATCTACGTGCGAACGGCCTACCGATGCCGCGCCTATCCGACTCCCGAACAGGCCGCGATGCTCAACCGGACGTTCGGCTGTGTGCGCCTCGTGTGGAACAAGGCCTTGGCCGAACGCGACCGCCGCTACCGCGTCGAGGGCAAGCGAACGTCGTACCGGGAGGCTGACGCCCTGCTGACGGCGTGGAAGCAGACCGAAGGTCTGGCGTTCCTGTCCGAGGTGTCGTCGGTGCCGTTGCAACAGACCCTCCGTCACCAGCAGGTGGCGTTCCGCAACTTCTTCGCCGGCCGCACCCGGCACCCGCGTTTCAAGTCCCGCGCCGGCCGCCGGTCCGCTCACTACACGCGCTCGGCGTTCCGCATGCGCGAGGGCGCGCTCACCCTGGCGAAGACGTCCGCGCCGTTGAACTTCACCTGGTCCTTCGACCAAGTGGACGTCACCGCTCTGCACCCCACGATGGTGGTGGTGTCCCGTGACCCGGACGGCCGCTGGTACGTCACCTTCGCCGTCGACACCGACGACGCGAAATCGCTGCCTGCCACCGGGCACGAGGTGGGCGCCGACCTCGGTTTGCGGTACTTCCTGGTGACCAGCGATGGCAACCGGGTCGCCAACCCGCGCCACCTGGATCGCAAAGCCCGGAACCTCGCCCGCTACCAGCGCAGACTCGCCCGCTGTCAACGGGGGTCGAACAACCGGCGCAAGGCCAAGGTCAAGGTCGCCCGTGCCCACCGGAAGGTCCGCAACGCCCGGCTCGACTTCCTGCACCGCACCAGCACGAACCTGGTGCGGTCGGCAGACCTGATCGCGATCGAGGATCTGGCAGTCGGGAACATGGTCCGCAACCGCAGGTTGGCACGCGCCATCGCCGATGCCGGTTGGGGCGAGTTCCGCCGCCAGCTCGAGTACAAGGCCGCCCGCGCCGGGCGCACCCTCGCGGTGATCTGCCGCTGGTACCCGTCGACCAAGCGATGCTCGACCTGCGGGGAAGTGCTCGCCGAACTGGAACTGTCTGTCCGGCACTGGACGTGTCATGTCTGCCGCACCCATCACGATCGGGACCTCAACGCGGCGAAGAACATCCTTGCGGCTGGTCGAGTCGCAGCTCGAGACGACTCGGGCGATGCCTGCGGAGCTGATGTCAGACGGCAAGGGCCCTCCCTTCCGCGATCGGCGACGAAACAGGAAACCCGCACCCGTGGTGGGGGGGGGGGGGGGGGCCCCCCCCCCGGGGGGGGGGAATTAAAATGACGCGGCGACATGGGTTGATGGGCGTAAAGGCCCCCCCCCCGGGGGTAG